>JBEPZZ010000011.1:0-3305 GCA_041640575.1 Pseudothermotoga sp.
CACTTAAACCTGAATTACAACATGAACAAACAACCTTCGCCCTTGCAACTGTCCCTCTTTCAGGATCAAAATCTATCTCCTTTCCTTCTCTTATCTCAAAATCAATTTCGTTACCCCTCGGAATTATTTTGTATGCAATCTTTCTACTCGCCTTTTTCGCTAACCATGTTTGCCTTATCAAAGGTATCTCTGCACCGCAAGCTGGATTAATACACTTTACTGTCTTTGCCCATACATAGCCAAAAACAATTGAACCATCAGGTTCAGTAGGATGTGAAACCTCAACACGTAGTTTTGCAACTTTATTAGCGAAAGTTTCGTGCTTATATTCAGATTTCACCATTTTCAAACGAAAGCAGTCCAACACGTATTTCAAGCTGATGATGACAAGATAACTCAAAAACAAGTCCAAAATAGTAGCGGAACTTCTATTTCTCAAAGACATGATTTTACCTGCTGGAATGTAGTAAAAAGCATTCTATGAAAGCAACCTAAACAACTTTTGATAGTCAAAATCACTCTAGAAGATTCGAAAATGTTAATCGACCAGATATTGGCGAAACAGTTGAAAAGAGGTGAAAAAGATGGAGAAGATACTTCTTCTTGTAGTTTTGCTTTTCATAACTGTCGCGACAGCTTATGGACAAATTGTAAAATTACCAGAAGCACAGACTGATGGATCAATGTCACTTGAAAAAGCGATTTCACTCAGAAGATCAGTAAGAAACTTTACTAACCAAAAGCTTACGATCTTGCAAGTAGCTCAGCTTCTATGGGCAGCACAGGGTATAACAGACCAGTTCACCAAATTCCGTGCGGCACCTTCGGCTGGTGCAACTTACCCGCTAGAGATTTATGCTGTGGTTGGAAAAAATAGTGTTGAACGCCTAGAAGAGGGTGTTTACCTTTACGATCCACTTTCTCATTCATTGCAGCAGAAACTCAAAGGAGATCTTCGAATTCAGCTTGCTCAGGCGGCATTGGGACAAAGCTGCGTTAAAGAAGCACCCATTTGCTTTGTCATAGCGGCAATCTATGAAAGAACAACAGCAAGATACGGTGAGAGAGGCATTAGATATGTGCATATCGAAGTTGGTCATGCCGCTCAAAATCTTTGTCTTCAAGCTGTAGCACTTGGATTAGGTGCTGTAACAGTTGGAGCCTTCTACGATGAACAAGTTCAAAAACTGCTCGATTTGCCTAGGAATCAATTTGTCTTGTATATAATTCCTGTTGGCTATCCCAAGTAATTCTTGGCATTCTATTTCGGTTCACCATATTTTCATCTAACAGTTTTGCCACTTTAGGTGAATTTCCTAATATTACAATATTTTGATGTGAAAAGTGCCTTTTGGAAAGTGGCAACTACCAGTTACAGTTCAAGATAGCTGTAAGAAACCGATTAGAGAGATTCATCTAGCTAAAGGCCAGCAGCCGTGCAATCACTCTGTGTGGAACTAACCTAGCTACAAACTGAGTTATGAGCTTGTTTTTAATATGCGGTACATAGAAAGCTTTGTCCTTTTCGAAAGCTTTCAAAGCTCCAACAGCAACTAAGTTTGGATTCATTAATTTTCCGAATCTGTGAAATTCTTGATTTTTGAAACTTCTTTCGAAGAAGAGAGTTTCCGTTGGCCCTGGTGAAACGCACAAAACGTGAACGTTATATTTTCTAAGTTCGGCCCAGAGAGATATAGATAAGCTGTACACATACGATTTTGTCGCTGCATAAACGTTGAAATATGGGATGGGAAGGTGCGCCGCCGTTGATGCAATATTGATTATTCCACCATGTTTTGCTTGAATCATCTTTCTTGCAAAGCAATGACTCAAACTCGTCAATGCTTTGACATTCAACTCGATCATTTTTTCAATTTCTTCCAGATTCAGCTTGGTGAATTCTCCGTACAAACCTATACCAGCATTATTAACCAAAAGATCTATTTTCAAATGATCAAGATCCTGGATAAGTTTTTTCACATCTTGCATATTAGAAAGATCTATAGGATACGTTATAGTTTCAACACTGAGTTGTCTGCAGCGATAAGCGGTTTCTTCTAGGCGTTCTTTATTTCTCCCAACTAAGACGACATTTATTCCTCTTTTTGCAAGTTCAATAGCAAATTCTCTTCCAATACCTGAAGAGGCCCCGGTGACCAGGGCCCAGTTGAAATCTTTGAGTTTCATCCGATTAACCTCCCACTTCTGTTAGTTAATCCATATTTCGCTATATTCATGAGGCGTTTCGCAGTATTCACAAACAAGTTTATCACCAACCCTAACAAAGGACGCACCGACGTTTTCACCATTCTTCGGGTAGGTTATACAGTTTTCATTCTTGCACTGGATTTCATCAAAATTGTAAATTTTCGGAGGTAATTTTATACGGTACTTTTCTTTAACCGTTGAGTCTTTAATTATATTCACGGTCGTATTCGGTGCTATTGCTGAGAGTTTCTTTATTTCCTTTTTGCTTAGATACCTATCAGGTAGACTTATGTATCCTTTGAAGTTTCCATCAGAAGATCGGAATATACCATCAGCGCTATCACAGTCATATAACTTGAGAATCTTTCTGATTTTCACTATCGTGGCGTAGATCTCTTCAGTTGTTTTCCCTTTAGCAATATGGTCTATGACTGTCCCGTTTTCTATTGGTTTTATGCCTCTTTTTCCTTCTTTTGCTACTCCTTTGCTACCGTTGATAATTTGAGCTGGTATTATAAATTCGTATTCGTCTTCTTCTTTTGAAACTGGCTTTTCATTTTCACATTCCATTGTTACAGCCCCACCAAGCATTGATAACAAAACGACCCTTACCCAGAAACCGTTTCTAGCTTGTGTTTCCCATCCGTTCAGCGTTAATGTGTCCAGAAAAGTAGGTATCTCTGGATTGATTTTTGGCCTGGGAAGTGGGTGGTAAAATTTGGTTCCCTCTGGTAATTTGTCAAGCATATCTTTTCTGAAAGTAACTGCCTTTCTTAGAAAATGCTCTTTCTCGAGGATGTCTTCTCCCATTCGTTCAAGCTGAAGCCTTGTGAAATACCATGTTTTTGCTACATTTTGAGTCGCAAGATATTCATCTATTGAGCTATACTTTCTCACTTCAAAGCCGTTTACTTTCATTTTTTCAACGTAATGATGAGGCATTTGAATTTCTTCTGGTGCAATTAAGTCTACTTCTACATTTTTGAAAACTCTTAAACCATCAACTTTTGAATGAACAGTTCGTCCATGAAGTAGATCTCCTATAAGTGCAATTCTGATATGAGAGTTGTCAAAGTTATACTGTTCAAGGAAAGTGA
>JBEPZZ010000011.1:3315-22119 GCA_041640575.1 Pseudothermotoga sp.
AAAGTGAACTCGTCTAACAATTCCTGGGTTGGATGCTCATGTCTACCGTCGCCTCCGTTTATAAATGCTGGTCTCTCGATACCATGTCTTTGGGCAAATTCCCCTACTTTTCTTTCCAAAAGCCTCGGAACTCCTTCCAATCTAGTTCGTGTTATGAATATCGAGTAGTCACCATAACTTGCGAGCATGTTGAAAGTATCAACATAACTTTCGTTCTTGTTGAAGGAAGAATGTTCGGCATCAAAAATGTTTACCTTTGCGTTCTTATGAAACTTTGCCGCATTGATAAAAGATTCCTTGGTTCTTGTGCTTGGTTCAACAAAAACAATGTAGATGTTCACAGGATCTTTGATTTGAAATGCATCAAGGTTCTCTTTTAGAAGCCATTTCTGTTTCAGTTCCTTTGTTTTCTCATAAATGAAAAGTTGTTCTTCTGTTGTAAAATCTCTTATCACTGCAAGGGTTCTTCCGCGGAAAGACTTTTGCATCTTGCCCACCTCCATTTAAATAAAAAAGGTCAGCTTTCGCTGACCTTCAAATTTACTGTTTTTTTGGAAAAGAAACTCATACATTTGGAACCTATTATGATTCCTTGAAAAGCTTATGTCGTTTCTGAATGGTCGATAAGCTTTCACAGAGTTACACTCGCTTTCCTTAATATGGTTCAAACTACTATTTGGTATATTACCATAAAAATTTCTAGAGAAATCTTGGCAGAATGTTCTAAAGATTATGGTGAGAGAATCCGTTTAACAAATTAGAGTATCAGACTTTTTTGTCTAAAAGTGTTGGGTTAATTACCGCCTCGACCAGCTTTGGATTTTGATAATGCAAAAGTTCTTTGGGAGATAAGTTTAAAGCTCGCAAAACTGGAGGGATAGGTATGCAGCATCAAGGATACGATGTAGTAATAGTTAGTGCGGGTTCTCGGGACTTACATCGGCTGTGTATCTTGCCGGTGCTGGTAAAAAGATCTTGCTTTTAGAAAAAATAACGAATTTGGTGGTTTACTAAGTTCGTTTAAAATAGATGGATATACTCTTAACGTAGGTGTTAGAGCGATATTGAATTCAGGCGTGGTCTTACCAATGTTAGAAGATTTAAACATTAATATTAAATTTGTCCCAAGCAAAGTATCCATTGGAATAGAAGATAAGATTATTCATGTTGAAGATATAAATTATATCGAAGAGTATAGAGATCTATTGATAAAATTTTACCCCAACAGCGTAGAGAAATAGATAAGTTTATAAAAACTGTGCGCAAAATAATGAAAGCATTAGACATATTGTATGATATCGAAAATCCCCTGTTTAAGGATATCAAGAAGGACAAAGAATACTTTTTTAAAACGTTTTTGCCATGGTTAGCAAAATATCTTTTGAACGTAGACAAAATAAATAATCTATCTAAACCTTGTTGAGAATATCTGAATGAAATCGTAAAAAATCCCTCACTTGTAGACATCATCTCACAATATTTTTTCAAAGGAACCCCCACATTCTTTGCATTGAGCTATTTTAAGTTATATCTTAGCTATCTATATCCAAAGGGTGAAACTGGAAAACTTTCAGGAAAATAAGGGAATTAAAACGGTGAACTTTTAAACAATCTCGTCGGTAAAGAGATTAATGCGATCAAAAGTTTGTCTTAGACAATAACGGCAACAAATATTATTATGAACATCTTATTTGGGAAGCTGATTTAAAAAGCCTTTTAACCGATCACAAAACTGGACAGCCTAAATCAGAGGATTAAGGGCAATTTTGATAAGAAGAAAAAAGTTGTGGATAAAGCAAAGTCCAGTGAATCTGTATTCTTTCTTTACGTAGAGTTTGATTTACCGCTGTATTATTTTAAGAATATCTCCCATGGACACTTTTTTATACTCCATCAAAGGAAGGTTTACGCAATACCAATACAAATAAGCTTAAAGACATCTTGGAAAACTGGTAGCGCACCAGTAAGCGTGGTGTTTTATCGTGGTTAGATCATTTTCTAAATATAATACGTTTGAGCTATCTATACCAGGTCTAAAAGACTCAAATCTTGTCTGAAACGGAAAAACAGGTGTAATCGTTTGAGTATTGAGAAAAAGATAGACGCTGCTGATGGTGCTATTGTTGGATGGTCATTTGAGACGGCAATAGCTGCAGTTAATAAAATTCAAATGATTAACAAGTCGATATCTACGCCTGTTCCAAGCATAGTTCAGGTAGGCCAATGGTCGTACAGTCGGGTGGCGTACCTACTTATCTAATTACAGGTAAACTAACCGCCGACAGAATAATTAAAAAGCAAGGTTAATGTGGAACAAATAAATTCAAAATGAGCAAAACTTTGTTAAAAACGAACGATCATAAGAAACGTTCTCCAATAACTAGTTTTAGACCAATACTACAGTTACTTTAGAGTTATCTTACTTGCAAAGCTTTATATGACTTGTATAGCAGATTCGATGCGAATATTGTACACAGGAAAGTTTTCTTAAATCCCTTTTTCTATTAATTTTCGCAGCAATCTTTGCTCCAGAATTCTTGTTGAAACCGTTAAAGTGTTTTTTGCTTAGAAAATTTTTAGAAAATTTTCATGATGATTTTAGAACTTAAAATTCGTTATAGAACAAGCATTAAAGAACTTGTTATGAGTTTTTGCCTTTTTTCCAGATAACTTTGTTACAGTTCGGACAAAAAAGTCTTGTCTGAGATCTAAAGGTCTTGTAGTAAAGTTGACCAGAACACTTCGGACATTTTTCATTAGCCGGTTCCAACCAGCTGATGAAATCACATTCAGGATTTGTGCATTTATAGAAAGTTTTGTTGTTCTTGCTTACCTTTTTCTCGACGGCAGAGGAGCATTTGGGGCACCGCCCGCGCGCGAAAATTCCGTAGGTCTTGCCGCAATTGTCACATTTCAGATAAGATCCGTATCTTCCTTCAACTTGTTTGAGCTCAGAACCGCAGTTTGGACAAACGTGCTTATCTTGTTTTTCTTGTTCAAAGTCGTAGAAATACATTGTATCATTATCCAAAACGGCAAGCTCATCCAATTTCAGAGACTGATTCTTGGAACACTGCGGGCATGAAAGGTAAAGACCATATGGCCCAGTTCGCAACCTAAAGTAAGCTCCACATTCACACTGTTTGTTTGTGTTGAAATCTATGGAGTACCAACTTTCCTGGGCCTTATCGAGATACTTTGAGAAACTGTCGTAAAATTCTTGGAGGATTTCTTTATAGTTTTTTTCACCTTGTTCAACCTTGTCTAGTTCTTTTTCCATTTTGGCTGTAAATTCAAGGTCAATGACCGATGGAAATCTTTCCTCAAGATAGTGGCTAACAACAAATCCAATAACAGTAGGAACAAGTTCTTTGAATTTCTTCACAACGTATTTTCTCTCCAGAAGTGTTGATATGATCGTTGCATATGTACTTGGCCTACCTATGCCTCTTGCTTCAAGCGCTCGCACCATTGATGCTTCGGTGTACCTCGCTGGTGGTTTGGTCTCATCTTCGGAGATATTCCAGCGATCAATTATTACTGTTCCTTTTGGAATTTCAAAATCTTTTCGACTTGATTTTCCAAAAATAGCTTCAAAACCATCGAAAATTGGTTTTTCCACCTTTGCCTCAAAATTGTATCGCCCATTTTCAAACAATATCGTGGTTTCCTCGTAAACGGCATCAGCCATTTGGGAAGCAATAAATCTTTCCCAGACCAACTTATATAGTTTGTACTGATCTTGGTTTAAAAGTTCTTTCGCTTTTTCTAACGTTACGCTCAAATCAACTGGTCTGATTGCTTCATGAGCATCTTGTACGTTTATATTATTGGACTTTTTTGGTTTTCTCGCTTCTCCAAGATATTCCTCCCCAAATCTTTTCTTTATATATCCTTCAGCAGCCTGCCTTGCGTAATCTGAGATCCTTGTTGAATCCGTGCGCATATATGTGATAAAAGCTTTGTGACCTTCTTTTGTTTCTACTCCTTCGTAAAGTTGTTGAGCTAATTGCATTGTCTTGCTAACTGAATATCCTAACTTGTTTGCTGCTTCTTGTTGAAGAGTGCTTGTAATGAAAGGCTCTGGAGCCTTTTTCTTAACAGTTCTGGTTTTTACATCAACTACAAGAAGGCTTTTTACACTGTATTCTATTTCTTTTGCTGTTTTTTCATCTACCTCTTGCATTTCGACTTTCTTACCGTCAATGTGAGTTAGGTGGAATTTGATATCTCCAACATATCCTTCCACTCTCCAAAACTTTTTCGACTGAAATTTATACCGCTGCAGTTCTCTTTCGCAAACAAGTTTTAAAGCAGCAGACTGAACCCTACCTGCACTTAAGTTTGCCCTTAGAGCCTTCCAAAGCAGCGGACTGATTTTATAACCAACTATTCTGTCAAGTATTCTTCTTGCGATTTGTGCCTCTACTTTTCTCATGTCAATTTCGTTGGGGTTTTTCAAAGCCTCACGAATACCTTTTGGTGTGATTTCACTAAACACTATGCGGTTTTTACCACTTTTCAACCCCAGCAAATGTGCCAAATGCCAAGCTATTGCTTCTCCTTCGCGGTCCATGTCAGAAGCAAGGAGGACAGATTTTCCTTCAGTTCTCTTTTTGAGTTCCTGAATGATTTTTTCTTTTCCTTTGATTATCTCAAATTTTGGCTCGAAATCTTTTTTTAGGTTCACACCAAATTCATCTTCTGGAAGGTCTCTAACGTGACCTTTAGATGCTAAAACTTCATATTCGTTGTTCAAGATTTCCTGAATTGTGTGCGCTTTGGCAGGCGATTCGACGATGATAACTTTCTTGGGCATCAAACACCTCCAAGTACTTGACCTTCTTACAAAACGAAGTATGCCATTTGGGCAAGGTATTCAAGCATTTCGACTTGGTTAGCAAGGTTTATTGTGATCTTACGATCATTCTAACAGCATTCATAAGAATCTGAAAGGTTTGCTGTTCTTTTGCCTCAACATAAATCCTTACCACTGGCTCAGTTCCTGAGGACCTTGCGAGTATCCAACTTCCAGGTTTGTCGAAGAAAAATCTTATTCCATCAGTTTCATCTTTGTCCGATATTGATAGGTTTTTTACGAAAGGATCAATCTGCTTGAATTTGCTCAAAAAGTTTTCTTTTTCTTTATCGTCCTGAAAGCTTAGATCAACGCGAGTGTTGAAAAATGATCCATAGGTTTTCCTGAATTCCTCCCTAATTTCAGAAAGAGTCTTGCCTTCATAAGCAAGCATCTCAAGGATCAGCAAATCAGCAAGAATACCATCTTTCTCAGGAACGTGGTTGGCTATGGATAATCCGCCACTTTCTTCACCAGCTATAACAACACCCTCATCAAGCAAAGCAGCCGCAAGATACTTAAAGCCAACAGGGGTTTCAAGAGACTTTTCTCCGTAAGCTTGTGCAACAGCATCTATAGCATGTGAAGTTGCAACAGTTCGCGCAACTGGTCCTTTCTTTGCTTTGTTTTTGTACAAATGATGTGCAAGCAAGGCAATGACTTCGTTTGGTTTGACATACTCTCCCTTTTCGTCTACTATACCGAATCTATCAGCATCGCCATCTGTAGCTATTCCACAGTCAAAAGCCCTTCTTTTCACGATTTCTCCAACGCTTTTCATCCTTGATTCGTCCGGTTCTGGCCTGTCACCTCCAAAGTATGGATCCCTAAAATCATGCAGAATTTCCAATTCGGCACAGCATCTTCTGCAAAGCTCGTCCAAATATCCAACTGCAGTACCGTAAAGAAGATCGGCAACTACTTTCAAACCGGCAGATTTTATCCTCTCAAAATCGATATGTTTTGAAAGCTCTTTGAAGTACTGAGGCCTTGGATCAAAAACCTCGAATAAATCTTTAGAAGCAGCCTCTCGGATGGTGATTAAAGGTATCTTCTTTGGGTCAACCTTTTCAGCGAGCTCTTCTATCTGTTTTGTGATTGTTGTTGGCGCTGGAGCACCATCTGACGGATTGAATTTAATACCGCAGTATTCCGCAGGGTTATGAGAAGCAGTAATGTTAATTCCACCGCTCAGTTGATAGTATCTTATTGCAAAAGATACCACGGGTGTAGGAGTTGGGTCTTGAGGCATGTAAACTTTTATCCCATTGGCCGTTAGTACCTGCGCTACAAGTTGCGCGTATTTTTCTGTCATGAACCTAGTGTCTCTCGCAACAATGACAGCTTTGCCGTTGTTTTTCTTTAAGTATTCCGAAATTGCTTGAGTTACGATTTTGACATTTTCGAAAGTAAATTCATCACTTATTATTGCTCTCCATCCAGAGGTTCCAAATTTAATCTTCGCCACCGAATCCCCCCAGCCAAATTCTTCTTTGAAGATGTTTGTCGAAATCACTCCAGAGTCTAGAAATGCCATTTTTCTTTTCTTTTTGACCAATCGTCCTAAAACGCGAAAGTTTCGCGTCCAAATTTTCCACCATATGCACAACAAGTGCCTCAGCAGTTTTTGGAACTACTGGAGAACCCCATTCGAGCTCTCCATGATGTGATAACATTATGTGTTCGATTTGCGCAAGTTTTCCTTTCGATATTTTAATGTCTTTTATCTTGTTATGAAGAATTTCAATTCCCAATACAATATGACCTTTCAACTCACCTTCCGTCGTTACTTCAAGGCCTTTTTTTGTTATCGTGTATTCATCAACCTTGCCTATGTCATGTAGAATTGCACCGGCGATCACAAGATCTTTGTTTAAGATATCTTCATATATATTCCAGATTCTCTTACAAATTGTAGCAACAGTCACCGTGTGTTCAATTAAGCCACCTATGTATGCGTGATGAACTGTCACTCCCGCCGGGACCTTTAGAAATTTCTTTATAAATTCTTCGTCTTTGATAAACAACGCTTCAAGCAAATTTCTTATTTCTTTGTCTTGTATATCATTAATCAATATCAGCAGCTTTTGATAAAGCCTCTCGATATCTTCAGAAGTTGTTTCCACAAATCTTTCCAGTTCATATTCTTCATCTTGCATTATTCTCAACGATTCTTTTGATTTATCCAAATTAAGCTGTAAATGATCCTCAAAGTAAACAATTTTGCCTCTGGCAAGTACTACATCACCTTCGTTGAGTTTATCGAAATTTTCATCAGCATTGTGCCAATCTACCGCTCTAAGAACACCAGAACGATCAGTCAATGTCAAAAGTAGAAACTTTTTTTGGTCCTTAGTCTCTTGCAGCCTCTTACTTGTAATCTTCGCTATGATTTCTACATTCTCGTTGAGCTTTTTACTGACATCACAAATTAATGGCAGGTTCATAGTCGATTGTGACACAGCTCTTTGAACAAGATCTTTTGGCATTTTGTCTCCAAGTTGCACCATTTC
The DNA here is from genome assembly GCA_041640575.1 of Pseudothermotoga sp. Taxonomy (GTDB): domain Bacteria; phylum Thermotogota; class Thermotogae; order Thermotogales; family DSM-5069; genus Pseudothermotoga. Next base: position 10,687 of record JBEPZZ010000011.1, read on the forward strand.
ACACCCTTTCACACAAATTGTACCAAAAATCTTCGATGTCTGAATTCGTGATCATTAATGTGTTATCATTTGGTGAATCTTTTGTAGCTTCAGAAACTTAATTTGGGTCACTAGCACCACACAGGAAATCGCTAATCCCATTATCCCAAGTCCAAACTCGCTTTTGAAGGCTTGTATTACCATACCTCCAAGGAGCGGTCCAAAACCCCAAAGCATACCTATCGTAGCCTCGTGAAAGCCACCTTGCTTTCCTTGGTCAGAATGTTGCGAAGCTAAACCATAGTAAATAGCAAAAGTGTACGGAACAGCGTAAGACATTCCACCAAGGATCGATATCAAGAGAAATACAATGGTGTTTTTAGGAATAAGTAGCAACAAACTCGTTGCCGGCAAAACTGCAAGCATAAACAAAGATTTCTTGATGTTTCCTGCCCATTTTCGATACACTGAAAGAGTCAAGAATGTGAAAAAAACTGACAGATTGGCTCCAACTATTATGAAGCCAGTCAAGCTTAAAGGTAAGCCATACGAACTTATAACCTTTGGAAATAACGAAAGAATAGCTGTATAAACTAACCCACATAAAAACAGCGTTAACCTATAAACAGTCCTGTAGGATTGTGCGTTTGGAAATTCTGGTATTCTTTCAATGACTTTCAAGCTTCTAGAAGGCGTGAAAGCAAACGTGTCTTTGTTCTTTCTGTAATCAATTCCTAAGAATATGCCGACGCTAAAGCAAAGAACAGAGCCAAACAGAAAAGTTAGAACTGGAAGATTGACGGCTAAGAGCGGGCCAAAGGCCATTCCAATGATGTTTCCAAAACTCCATGATAAGTTGTACCGACCGATTGTTTTCGCATGATCTACGCCGTGATATTTTTCATTTTTTGTGACAATTGCTACAAGCTGTGGATACAAACTACCGAAGAAGAATTGAAACCCAAAAGCCAGCGGAAACAAATAAAATATCCCTTTCAAGAAAATTGAGACAATTAAGAAAATGGAGAATATTAGACACGAAACGCTCAGAAATTTCTTGTGCCCGAACCGATCACCGAAGCTACCAAATCCAAGGCTTCCAATTACATAAGCAATAGCAGCGAAGAAATTTATCAAGCCAATGACAGAATAACTTAAACCAAGTTTTGCAGCAGTAGTGTTCACATAAGAGCTCAGTAGGTAGGCAAGAACTGAAAAAATAGCAGTTAGAAAATTGAAGATATGAAAGTAACCTCTCAAAAGACAGACACCTCCATTCAGAGCTATCTTAAGCATCTTATCACACTAAATGTTACACAAAGATTATTAAGAAATTTCTTCAAGAACTTTCAATTCTGTCGATAAATTAATCAGTGTTTAGCTGCAAAGGTTAATGAATTGACCATTTTAGACGTTCTTTATCAAACTAGCGAAGAAATTATTCAAGATTTAAGAATAAGTTGTGAAATTATGCAGTTTTCGACCACTACTACTTTTTGTCAAGAAAATATGATACTCTTGGGTTTGTACAAGAAGATTAATCCAAAGTTTTTGGTAAACAGCTTGAAAGATTATCGAGGTGAGGGAAATTGCTTAAATTGTTGAAAAATGTGACCGTTTTTTCTCCAGAACCTCTTGGTTGTTGTGATATTCTTCTAGCTGCCGACAAAATTGCAGACGTGGACAAGAACCTTACGGTACCAAAAGCAGAAGTTATTGACCTTGATGGAAAGTTTGCCATTCCTGGCTTAATAGATTGCCATGTTCATATAACAGGCGGGGGAGGAGAAGGAGGATTTTCAACAAGAACACCAGAATTGGTTTTCTCGGACTTGGTGAAAGGTGGTATCACGACCGTTATAGGTTGCCTTGGCACCGATGGTGTGACTAGGTCTTTGGAGAATTTGTATGCAAAAGCAAAAGCATTGGAAGAAGAAGGTGTGACAACTTTTATATACACCGGTTCCTATAGAGTGCCACCGGTAACTTTTACGGGGAATATAGTAAAAGATTTGATCCTAATAGATAAAGTTATTGGTGTTGGAGAAATAGCTATTTCAGATCATCGGTCAAGTCAGCCAACAATTGAGGAGATTAAAAGAGTTGCTGCAGATTCAAGAGTTGGAGGCATGCTTTCTGGAAAGGCTGGCATAGTCAATTTGCATGTTGGTGATGGTCCACAAGGAATAGAAATACTCTTTGAAATAGTTAAAACAACGGAAATACCGGCTAGTCAATTTCTACCAACCCATATGAACAGAAACAAAAAACTCTTTGAGGAGAGTTTGCGGTGGATTCAAATAGGTGGTTATGTCGATCTCACGGCTGGCGAGGAAGAAGAAAAAGGCGACTTGTCAGCTGCGCGAATTCTTCAAAAATACGTTGAATTCGGCTTTGAAAATTCGGTGACAATGAGTTCCGACGGACAAGGAAGTTTACCGAAATTTAACGAAAAAAAAGAATTTGTTGGCTTAAAAGTTGGTAGAGTTACCTCACTTCTTGCTCATTTGAAAGCTGCAATAAAAAGGGGTATTGACCTTCATAGAATTTTGAAGATTGTGACTGCCAATCCTGCGCGGATACTTAAACTGAAGTACAAGGGACAGATAAGTAAAGGCTTTGACGCCGATATTGTCGTTTTGGATTCTGACTTAAACATTGACACGATCATAGCAAAAGGAAAAATCCTAATGAAAGATAAAAGTTTACTTGTGAAGGGAACATTTGAAGAATGAAATTTCTTTATCTAGTAGCATCTGGTTTTTGCTTGAATTTAGTCGACAAGAAGATCTTTTTAAATGTTTTTGCGACATTAGAAGCGAAACTGGCTACGAATTCAACTTTATCGGCTAACCTAATGGGAAGTTGTTTTTCATACGATTGAGGCAAAAATACTCCCGGCTTTGGCTGCGAGAGTTTTTCCTTACATTACTTTCTATTCTTATTTTCTTTCTCTCCACTAGGCTTGTCGTGCTGACTAGATCTGTCTAAAGGTAGATCTTTGATTGGCTCAATGGTTGCACCACATTTTTCACAAATAAGCTGTTCTCCAGTTAATTTTGCAGCTGAATAATATATTTCGCCACACCTTGGACATCTGTAATATATCGCAAACACCCCCAAAAATTTGTATGTGCCTGTGCTTACAATTCTATCATAATTTTGGAATGACATTAAAGAGTCATATATGTTCTAAATTCAGAAAGAATTTCAATTTTTTGAAACAAGACAAATGCCACTGATATTCTATTACTGTATTATTTTCCTTAAAAATGTGTTGAACAAAAGAATTGAGAAGAGTTAAATAAGGAGAAAGCTAAAAATATAGTGTGACAACAATTAGTAAGATTTATAGCTACATTAAGCTGATTCAAAAGCTTTCAAGATACCTTGTGTAATAGTAGTGTAAACGTGCCATGTCAGTACAACCTACACAACTGAGTTGAATCGTGAGGTTGTTTGCGTTAAATATATCCGAAAAATTTTGTTGCAAGCTTAACAATGTTTGCTATATAATATCATCTGTATTCCTTATTTATATGCATCTCGAGGGGGTGGAAAAAGTGGCAAAAGGCAAAGGCGGTATCTTGGGCTGGTATTTTGGCACAAACGTCCTTGTCAGAATTCTCATTGGGTTGATTCTCGGAGCAATCGTAGGATTAATAGTTGGCCCTAAGATTCAAGTCATCTCTCCACTAGGTGATTTGTTTATAAGGTTGCTCAGAATGATTGTCGTCCCAGTAATATTTTTCTCACTAGTCGCTGGTGCTGCTAGTATCAAACCTTCGAAACTCGGCAAGGTCGGCGTCAAAATTATGGTTTACTATCTTGTAACGACTGTTGTTGCTGTGACGATAGGTTTGATTGCAGCGAACATCTTCAAACCCGGGCTTGGGATAACGCTTCCCGGTGAAGCTCCAGGAAGGCAATTGACACAACCCTCACTTATCCAAACACTTTTGAATATTATCCCAACAAACCCTGTTGATTCATTGGCAAAAGGAGATGTTTTGCCGATAATCTTCTTTGCACTTGTTTTCGGAATAGCTCTTTCTTACCTGAGGGAATCGAAAGATCAGAGACTGAGTGAAGGAGCAAATTTGATCTTCAAATTCTCTGACGTTGCAGCAGAGACTATGTATAAAATTGTCCGTGGAATTTTGGAATACGCTCCTATAGGTGTTTTTGCTTTGATAGCAGTTGTTTTCGGAAACCAAGGTGCAAAGGCGTTCGGACCGCTAGGAATGGTCACCTTGACAGTTTATATAGCACTTGCAATTCACTTATTTGTGGTTTATTCGCTTGCACTTGGTTCTTTCAAGCTTTCATTTGGAAGATTTTTGAAAGGTGCAAAGGAAGCTATGCTTACAGCTTTTGTTACTAGAAGTTCAAGCGGAACCTTACCAGTAACTTTAAAGAATGCAGATGAACTTGGTATTCCCAGAAGCATATCTTCCTTCACACTTCCACTTGGTGCAACTATAAACATGGATGGAACAGTCATTTACCAAGGTGTTTGTGCTATGTTTGTGGCGTTTGCAATTGGTGCGAACCTCTCTTTCTCTCAGCAACTTGTAGTTATAATTACGGCTACGCTTGCTTCTATCGGTACTGCGGGTGTGCCAGGTGCCGGAGCAATAATGCTTTTGATGGTTCTGAACTCCGTTGGATTCAAAGTTGACCCTGGTACAAGGGTAGCTGCTGCGTATGCTATGATACTTGGAATAGATGCTTTGCTAGATATGGGAAGAACCTGTTTGAATGTCACAGGAGATTTGGTCGGAACTGCGATCGTATCGAAAACCGAGGGCGAGTTGGACCTCTCGAAGTGGAAGTAAAAATTTTGGGCTGCGCTTGCAGCCCTTTTTTCATAGTAAATGGCTTATCATTTTTATGACCTGGAAATTCTCATCTACGTCATGAACTCTTACGATGTTAACCTTTTTCATGGCGCAATAGGCTGTTACAGCGAGAGTCCCAAACAATCTCTCTTCTGGTGAAATTTTTCCAAGAGCGTTACCAATAAAGGATTTTCTTGAATGACCTATTAGAATAGGTGTTTTAAGTGACTTGAATTCATCTATTCTTTTGAGAATTTCTAGATTATCTTCGAAACGCTTTCCAAAACCAATTCCCGGATCTATAATCACTTTGTTGGCAAAACCATTTTCCTTTAGCAGTTGTATTCTCTCTTTGAAAAACTCCATTAGCTCTTTCACAACATCTTCATAGTAGGGATTTTCCTGCATTGTTTTCGGTTCACCTTTCATATGCATTAAAATCAACGCAGGTCTATATTTTAGAACAACTTCAAGCATTCTGCTATCAAATCTCAAAGCACTTACATCGTTGACAATGTGAGCACCTAATTTCAGTGCTTCTTCAGCAACTTTAGCCTTGTAGGTATCAACAGAGACTACAACATCAAAATTTGACGTTATCAACTCTACCGCTGGAAGTACTCTGTTTAGTTCCTCTTCCTCCGAAATTCGATTCGAACCAGGTCTTGTGGATTCCCCACCAATGTCAATTATGTCAACACCGCTTTCAACCATTTTTGCAACGACAGTTGTCAACTCATCTTTTTTTACTCGGCTTGCTGCATAAAAAGAATCTGGGGTTACGTTGATTATTCCCATAATTAGAGTCCTATCAAAGGTGAGCTTCTTACCACCAGGAAGTTCGATTTCTTTAACTGCTTCTTCGTAAAGGCAATTTTTCATAGCTTGTGAAATCTTGTCTAGCTCCCAATAGTTCATCATTGCAAGTTTTCGGATAGCTTTGTCATGCTGTGCGAGAGTTCCCAAAGTTAAGACGTTGGTCTTTTCAACTTTATGAGTTATCGCATTCCGGTGAACTGCGGCATCACCTCCTGCCGCAAGCATTTCCTGCTTGATTACATTTGCCGCTATTACGGGAACATCGTAAATCAAAAGTCCTACAAATTCTCCCTTTTTCTCAAAAATGGGTATCGAAGCAGGATCGACACCTATCTTCGAGAGCCCGTCCATAGGTTTCTCTAGCCTTGTAACAAGATATCTCATTCTTGGTTAACCTCCTTCAACTTTTTTAGTATTTCTTCCAGTGAGTTCTTGATTATCCTTGCTGTTGCTCCCCATATCACTAAGCCCGGGAAACGGTATCTAAGCGTTACGTTCCCATCAGGCATAATAACTTCTTCGTATTTTGTTTGCTCGAAAAGTGCAAGTTTCACGAAATAAATTTCCTCAACTTCTTCATGGTTCAATGCAAATTTATTGGTTGATATTAAGACTAGAAATGGTGTAATTCTTATTTTTGAACTAATTGTTGTTATGTCATTCAACCTTTCGAGGATTCTACAAGATTCTTTTTCGACACCTATTTCCTCCTTTAGCTCCCTAAGAGCTGCTTGATCTAAGCTTTCTGACTCTTTAACAAATCCACCCGGAAAAGCTATTTGACCAGGGTGATGGTGAAGCTTCCTGGATCTTCGTATAAATATAAGGTACGGTTCATTCATTAAGTAAATTACGGGTACACACACAGCTGATAAATTTATTGTTATCACGTCCCTGAAAATTATAACTTTCAACCATTGGTGTTGAGTAAGTACGACAAAAGTAATGGGTGAAATCAAGAAGAGTGGAAATAGTTCCAAGGTGTAAGCTGGTTTTCTCTTTTTGATGAGTAATCGAATTAAATTGTTTCAAAATAGCTAGTTGTGTTTTTCCTTTCGCCGAGAGTATTGGTATAAGATAGCTTGGAGAGTATAATGTAACTAGCTGACTATAGAGAATGAAAAGAAGGATGAGAACTTGCACAAGGAACTTTTTCTCTTCGACGATTTTTATAGAAAACATTTCGGCCAGATAATAGGAGTGGACGAGGCAGGCAGAGGATGTATTGCAGGGCCAGTTGTGGCTGCAGCTGTAATACTAACTGAAGAATTGGATGTTTTTGATTCTAAGCAACTTTCACCATCTGAAAGAGAAAGAATTTTTGAGCGTCTAAGGGAAACTGCGGAAATAGGTATCGGATTAGCAACCCCTGAAGAGATTGACATCTATAACATTTTGAACGCTACAAAAATTGCCATGAACAGAGCTTTGAAGGTTCTCAACCGGCCAGAACTTTATGTTCTTGTAGATGGAAAACATTTGAATCTCGCCCAACAAGGAAGTTGCATTGTTAAAGGAGATGCAAAAAGCGGTGTAATTGCTGCGGCTTCGATTGTTGCAAAGGTCATAAGAGATAGAATAATGAAAGGTTTTGATAAAGTTTATCCTCAGTATTCTTTTGCCCAACATAAAGGATACCCAACAGAGGTTCACATAAATTTACTCCGTAAGCATGGGGCGACGCCTTTCCACCGCTTGACCTTCTCACCTCTTTTAGAACATATCAAAGAAGATATTTTAAGCCAAATAAGCCCACAGAGGGCACAAAGTGTCCTAAAGGCATTGAGAAAAAAATCTCGCTGCAAATAAGGTTTAATAAACTTCTTGTGTCTTACAATAGACTTATTTACGTTCTTGCTGCGTGGTGAAGAGTTTTATGATACCCTTGCGCTTTTCTTGAATTTAATACTAAAGAAAGAAAACCTTAATTATCCTTTATTACCTCCTAAACAAATCAAAAATAAAATTCAGTCATAAGTTACTTTCTAAGAGCAGGGGGGCTAAGTGTGGATTACAAGGAGATTCTTAAGTACGTTGAGAAAGAGAAAATTCAATTCATCCGCCTTCAGTTTTCCGACATCAACGGTAACCTTAAGAACGTTGAAATACCTTCTCAGGAGCTTGAGAGAGCTTTTGAACGTGGCATAATGTTTGACGGTTCCTCTATCGAAGGTTTCGCTAGAATTGAAGAATCAGACATGTATCTAAGACCAGATCCGTCAACTTTTGCAGTACTTCCTTGGTCTACAGATGGAATAAGAAGTGCTAGGTTGATTTGCGACGTTTACACACCTTCCGGAGAACCTTTTGAGGGTGACCCACGTCACAGGTTGAAGCTTGTTGTGGAAAAGGCAAGAAAGATGGGGTTCGAATGTCTTGCCGGCCCAGAATTGGAATTTTTCATACTTCCGAGGGACGATAAAGGACATGTAAAAGCTGAGTTTCTCGACAAAGGCAGTTACTTTGATTTGTTACCTTTGAACGAGGTCGAATCACTTAGAAGTGAGGTTGCCGTAGCACTTAGAACTATGGGCATAAGTGTGGAGGCGACGCACCACGAGGTTTCACCGTCGCAACATGAATTAGATTTCCGCTATGGCCCGGCTTTGGCAACCGCTGATAATGCACAAACTGTCAAACTTGTTTTGAAGACAATAGCTGTCAAGCACAACCTGCATGTAACCTTCATGCCTAAGCCGTTCTTTGGAATCAATGGATCTGGAATGCACACGCACATGAGTTTGTTCAAGGGTGAAAATAATGCATTCTTTGACCCAAACGCGGAAGATGGGTTGTCAGAAACGATGAAATATTTCATTGGTGGTTTAATGAAGTACGCTCGTCAAATAACTCTAGTGACAAACCCAACAGTTAACAGCTATAAACGCCTTGTTCCCGGTTATGAAGCGCCGGTGAACATCGCTTGGTCAAAAGCAAACAGAACTGCTCTGATAAGAATTCCTGCAGCCCGTGGGAAGTCAACCAGATTAGAATACCGTGCACCAGATCCTACTTGCAATGCTTATCTTGCTTTTGCCGTTTTATTCGGAGCAGGTTTGAAAGGGATCGAAGAAAAAACTGAACCGCCCGCTTCAATTGAAGAAAATATATACCATATGACGGAAGAAAGAAAACACGAGTTTAAGATTGATTCTTTACCAGGCTCGCTTAGAGAGGCAATAGAAGAAGCGAAAAATTCAGAACTTGTAAAGGAAATTCTTGGTGAACATATCTTCAAGAAGTTGTTGGACCTCAAGAGAAGAGAATGGCGTGATTTTAGCATTGCTGTGACAGATTGGGAAAGAGAAAAATACCTTAGTTTCTAGAAATATGCATAAAAAAGGAGGGCCAAAAGGCCCTCCTTCTAATTATTTTCTGATCATCAATATTGATCATCAATACTCAGGCATTGGCGGTGTATGCTGCTCTTTTTTCTCCTCCGGCTTTTCGACAACAAGAACTTCAGTTGTTAAGAGCATTCCAGCTATTGAGCTGGCATTCTGCAAAGCGCTTCTTGTCACTTTTGCAGGGTCAATTATTCCAGCTTTGTACATGTCAGTGTATTCGCCTTTCAGAGCATCGAAGCCATAGCTGAAATCTTTGTGTGAAAGGACTTTCTCGACGATGACCGCACCATCGTAACCGGCGTTCTCAGCAATTTGTCTAATAGGAGCTTCAAGGGCTTTGTAGACGATCATGGCTCCAACTTTTTCGTCTCCGTCAAGCTGATTTATGAGTTCCTGTAAGGTATTTCTTGCCCTCAACAATGTGACTCCACCACCAGGAACGATTCCTTCTTCAACGGCAGCTCTTGTTGCACTCAGAGCATCCTCTATTCTGTGTTTCTTTTCTTTGAGCTCTGTTTCAGTTGCGGCACCAACCTTAATGACTGCAACTCCACCGGCAAGTTTTGCCATTCTCTCTTGCAATGTCTCTTTTTCATATTCAGATGTTGTTTGTTCTATCTGAGATTTGATCTGAGCTATTCTCTTCTTGATCTCGTTTGGATTGCCTTTTCCACCGATTATTATTGTGTCGTCTTTCTTAACTCTCACGAGATCAGCTCTACCAAGATCTTCAAGTGTTACATCTTCAAGATTTATTCCAAGTTCATCGCTTATTACTGTTCCACCTGTCAAGATTGCTATATCCTGGAGCATCGCTTTTCTTCTGTCACCAAAACCAGGGGCTTTAACTGCGCAAGCCATGAGAGTTCCTTTGAGCTTGTTAAGTACGAGAGTTGTCAGAGCTTCTCCTTCGACGTCCTCAGCAATTATGAGAACTGGCCTTCCAGTTTGTGCTACCTTCTCCAGGATTGGTATCAACGGTTTGACTGCACTCAATTTTTTGTCAGTAATCAAAATGAATGGTTCTTTCAATTCAACTTCCATCTTTTCTGCATCGGTTACAAAGTAGGGTGAGATGTATCCTCTATCAAATTGCATACCCTCTGTAAACTCGACGTAGGTTTCAAGCGTTTTCGAATCTTCAACCGTGATTACTCCGTCTTCTCCAACTTTGTCCATCGCTTCCGCAATCAGTTCACCTATGTCAGGGTTGTTTGCGCTTATAGCAGCTACGTGAGCTATATCATCGCGGCCAGAAAGTTTCTTTGCATTGTCCTTAATGAATTTGGTGACTTTTTCTGTAGCTTTGTCAATACCTCTCTTTAGGAGAATTGGATTTGACCCAGCAGCAACGTTCTTGAGACCTTCTCTAATCATAGTCTGAGCAAGAACAGTTGCTGTTGTTGTACCGTCACCAGCAACATCATTTGTCTTTGAAGCAACTTCTTTAACTAGCTGTGCCCCGAGATTTTCGAATTTGTCCTCAAGATCAATTTCTTTTGCTATAGAAACTCCATCGTTAGTTATGGTTGGTGAACCCCAGCTCTTCTCAATGACAACATTTCTACCTTTTGGGCCAAGTGTTATTCTAACGGCATCAGCTACCTTGTTAACTCCTCGCTCAAGCGCTCTTCTGGCTTCTTCATTGAATCTTAATAGTTTTGGCATTGATCATACCTCCTTTCACTCTTCAACCTTTGCAAGTATATCATTCGCGTCAATAATGATGTAATCAACATCATCAATCTTAATTTCGGTACCAGCATATTTGGAGAAAATCACTTTGTCTCCAGCTTTCACATCAATGTTCTCTACTTTTTCTCCGACTGCAACTACTTCTGCCTTCATAGGCTTTTCTTTCGCTGAATCTGGAAGAACCAAACCTCCTTCTGTCCTCTTTTCTTCCTTGATTGGCTTGATCAGTAATCTTTCTCCTAAGGGAATAACTTTCATGAAGCCTACCTCCTTTCACTTCTATTATTTTTATCACTCTGAGATCTTGAGTGCTAATTATAGAATACACCAGGTTTGTTAAGAAATCAAGAGGCTATTTTTTACCAATTTCTGAAATTATAGCTATTTATTTCAAAATACGCCCTTACAGTGGCAAATATGACTTGTTTTTCTCTCCATTACTCTTGATATCACTTGTTTTTGACAACTGGTTTTTTCCAATCAATCCTAGCAATTCTCTGAATATGTTAGAATAACGCTTGAGAAATAGCCAAAACTGAACTGTGAATTAGCTTAAGCAAACTAAATACAACAAAGTGACGAATCAAAAGCAGGATTCTAAATTTAAAATCGGCGATTCTATTTTATCGAAAGCAAAAATAAATTGATTGGGAGAAAGGAGACGATAAGAGTGTCTTATGTGCATGTTTATACAGGAAACGGAAAGGGTAAGACAACGGCAGCTTTTGGCTTAGCTGTTAGAGCTGCGTGCG
>JBEPZZ010000011.1:22129-47107 GCA_041640575.1 Pseudothermotoga sp.
TGCGCAGGTTTCAAGGTTTATATTGGACAATTTATCAAAGGAATGAAATACAGTGAGCTGGATATAGTAAAACATTTTTCAAACATTCATCTTGAACAATTTGGAAGAGGGTGCTTTATTGTACAAAAACCAGATGAAATTGATATAAAACTAGCAAAAGAAGGTCTTAGAAAAATTGAGGAAAAATTAACAAGCGGCGAATATGATTTGGTTATACTGGATGAAGCGAACGTAGCCATATATTTCAAGTTGTTCAGTGTCGAAGAACTCATAGAAGTTTTAGATAAACGACACGAAAAAACAGAGGTTGTTGTTACAGGAAGATACGCACCAAATCAGCTGATTAAGTATGCTGATCTTGTGACTGAAATGGTAGAAGTCAAACATTACTACACCAAAGGAGTTCCGGCGCGAAAGGGAATTGAATTTTGACTTTTGAAAAGATCTAAAAGCTACTCTTTATGTGCCTTGAGAAGTGTAAGCCCGATATAGCTGGATTCTTACACCTCACACTTGTTATTTGGTTGAATTCTTGCTAGATTGTTAATGGAGAAAACTAACTTGCGTTAACTTAAATTGAGCGCTGGTAAATTCTCATCTTAAACATCCATTGAACGGATGCACATGTAGCTTATTGCAAAAAATTCATTGCTATTCCTGAACTTGCGAGTCTTGTTACTTTCTGCATGTTATTCAACATTTGTGTGATATTATTCAAAAAGTGGTATTCTTTGATCTTGTCAGTAGTTTGGAGGTGGCGATTCGATGAAAAAATCTTTCATTGTCAAAGAATATATTATCGCTTCGTTTGGTGTAGTTTTGACAGCGGTTGGCGTTGTGGCTTTTTTGATACCTAACAATGTGGCTGCTGGTGGAGCAAGTGGTTTGGCAATGGTTCTGAATAACTACCTGAAGCTCCCAGTCGGTGTTTGGATGTACATAATCAACGGATTTTTGTTCTTGCTGGCCCTTTTGACTGTTGGTTTCGATTTCAGCATAAAAACGATATATTGTACTTTCCTGGTGACTTTCATGGTTGACTTCTTCGATAGGTTAGTTCCTATCCCAAGATACTACGGTAACGACATGTTCATTGCCGTCTTTTTTGGTTCTGTTATTACGGCAGTCGGAATGGCTATAACTTTTACTCAAAATGCATCTACAGGTGGTACTGATATTGTCGCCAGAATTTTGAATAGGTTTTTTGCACTCCCCATGGGGACAACGCTTTTGGCCGTCGATTTAGTAATAGGTATCGCAGCTGGTTTAACCTTTGGTGCAAAAACTGGTATGTATGCAATACTAGCAATCATAATGAATGGAATGATGATTGACTTCGTAATGAAAGGTATAGAAACCTCTACTCTTGTTATGGTAATTACCGAAAAAACTGATGAGATTACAAGATTTGTGCTGCACGATCTCCAAAGGGGTGCAACCATTTTGCAAGGTAAAGGCGCATACACCGGCCAAGATCGAAAATTACTTATGATAGTATTGAAACGAAGAGAATTAGGTGAATTGATATCTTTTATCAGAAACACTGATAAAAGTGCTTTTATCATTGTAACTGAAACTAGGTATGCTTTTGGTGAAGGATTTCAAAACATTCATAATGTTTTCTGAGGAGCGGGAGAAATGCTGAAACTAATTTCAAATGTGTTATTTTTTGCTGGATCGGCTGTTTTACTCTTCGCAATTCTAAGTTTTGAGTTAGGACTAAGGGCGATGAAAAACAAGGAAGAGAAAAAGATGAAAGATCATAACAGGCGCGGATGGAAAGCCGTCTTGATTTGTTGTGTCATGTATGGGTTGTCTCTTTTGACTGCTTTGCTGCTTTAAATTCGTAAATTGTCTTCGATAGAAGTACTGTCCCGACAAAGATAACTGTGTAAAAAGTTAGAAGCCGCCATAAGAAAATAGTTGCACTGACCAATGCTGGGTTAGCCATGTTACGAAACATCATATAAAAAGCGGCTTCGATCCCTCCAGAAGAACCTGGAGTTGGGACGAAATAAATAACCATGGTCATTATCACGATTCCACTGAAAAATTCTAAATAGCTTGTCTTTATGGTCCCCAAACTTGTTGCAATGATATACGGTATAGTGTGAAACATAAAAATTTCAGATAGTGTCAAAAGAATGTTGATAAGCAACGTTACTTTAGATTTTCTCCAAAGTTGTCCCAGAAGATCGAAGTATTTTGAAACTGATTCGATGGATCTATCGAGTACTTGCTCTTTCTTTTTTCTTAGAAAAAGAGTAAGCAACTTTGTAATGAATTTTGACGTGAAAATACGGTATGCCAGTTTTCTGTTTAAAATGAGAAAAAGGAAAAAGACGTAAATAGCTGTTGTAAGTATCATTCCAGCATATATTATGAGCAAAGATCCCCCAGCTAAAGCAAGCTTTTTACCTTTGAAAATTAAAAGGAAAAACGCCAGCAAAATCATCGTCGTAAAAGAAGTTATGAATTTGACTCCTACGACCATTGAAGCAGACTCTAAAGGTACTCCCATTTTGAAAAGATGATATATTTGAAAAGGTTGTCCGCCTGCTGAAAATGGTGTTATTGCACTAGTGTATAAACCAAGAAGTGTATTTTCCAAGCATCGAAAGTACTTAACCTTGGAGTTTGAAGTCCTCAAAAACAATTTTGTTCTTGAAGCATCCACAAGAATTGAAAATGCAAACATTAAAATGGCAAGAAACAAGTGGTTCTTGTTTACCATATGAATTACGACCAAGATTTCTTTCCCGGCTGCAAAGAATGATATCAAAGCTGTTGCACCAAGGCTCAAAAGAACCGCAAGTAATATTCCACTGAAAATTCTCATCACTCCCTGTCTAATTTATCATAAACATTCACTTTCTTGAAACAGCGTGATAGAATTGATTTGGCTTTGATATTGTCGGGTGGAGGTTGATCTCATGAATTTCAGAAGAGATTTGGGAATAGATTTGGGAACGGCAAATACTCTTGTTTACGTTCGAGGAAAAGGTATAGTGATAAACGAACCTTCTGTTGTCGCAATAAACTCTGACACCGGAGAGATTCTAAAGGTCGGTATTGAAGCAAAGCTAATGCTTGGTAAGACACCAGCTTCGATCACTGCAATAAGGCCTCTCAGAGATGGAGTAATAGCTGATTACGATGTTGCATTGGCTATGTTGAAATACTTCATAGGTAAGACACATCCATCCTTCTCATTTTTGAGGCCACGTGTTGTAATAGGTGTACCAATCGGTATCACAGATGTTGAAAGAAGAGCAATCTTAGAAGCAGGTTTAGATGCGGGTGCCTCGAAGGTTTTCCTTATAGAAGAACCTATGGCAAGTGCCATTGGAATAGATCTTGATGTTGAGGAGCCAAATGGAAATATGATTGTTGATATAGGTGGAGGGACAACCGAAGTAGCGGTCATCTCATTGGGAAGCATAGTGGTATGGGAGTCTATTAGAATAGCCGGTGACGAAATGGATGAGGCAATAGTTCAATATGTTCGAGAAACTTACAGAATATCAATAGGCGAAAGAACAGCTGAAAAAATAAAGATCGACGTTGGTAATGTCTTCCCGGATCCAGAGTATGATTCCCTTGAGACAGTCGTAACGGGTATTGATTTGTCATCCGGCCTGCCACGAAAAATTAATCTCAGGGGTGGAGAGACTAGAGAAGCACTGATGGCACCAGTTTCGGCCATTTTAGACAGTGTGAAATCAACTTTGGAAAGAACCCCACCAGAATTAGCTACGGATATCGTCGAACGTGGCATTGTTGCTGTTGGCGGAGGCTCATTGCTGCGAGGTATCGATAGGTTGATAGAAAAAGAAACAGGAATAAGAGTGATAAGGGCAGAAGATCCTCTTACTTGCGTTGCAAAGGGTGCTGGCAAGGCTTTAGAAAAAATTGATGTTTTGAAAAAGCTCCAGCAGGTGGATTAAATGTCGAAAAGTGAAGTAAGCAGGTTGTTGGCTTTGATCATCGTTTTCTGTATCCTATTTACGCTGGATACGATATCGTCGTCTGTTATTGCAACTTATTTGAGTAAAATCTTCAAACCACTTGTGGATTTGTCGATCAAAAGCCGTATTGCTGCCACTAAAATAACTGAAGGGATAAAAATCGCTTATGGAAGAAATATCTTTGAGCATGTTCAACTAGATGGGGTACTTTCTTTGACAAAAGCAAATGTTTTAGGGGTAAGAGATAATTATCTGATAGTTGCCGCTCCTTCGAAACCCGGAGATGTTGCAATTGATCCAGAATCAAAGAAAATAGTCGGAATCACGAAGGAATCTAACGGACAAATTAGCTGGGTAGAAAGCATTTTCTCGCCGAATATTCCTATACCTGTCTTGGTCCGCTCGAAAGAAGTCTCCTTGGACGGAGAACTGATAGAAGGTTCTAAATTGAGAATATACGAGGAAATCGATGTAACTGGTTTCGAGGTTTTGGTGTCGGATGCTTTTACCTGTGGAACAGCTTTGAAAAATCTTGGTTATGGATATATAGGAACTGTTGAAGGTGCAAGAGGCAGATACTTCCTGGTTGACAACTTCTTCACGATTCCGGATTCTGTTCTTTTTCTTCCTGGCTACTGATAATTTTCTCCAGTGTTTTTGATAGTAATTCGGCATCTTCTTCATTGTAAGTTGCTTTTTCTTCAAGCTTTTTTAACACTTCGTAAGGATCCTCGTCGTTCGGTAAAACCACTTTTTCCTCAGTTTTGGAGAAGCCTTCCTTCAAAACCTCCTCAACCAATTTGTTTAGTTCGCTTTCCAGTTTCTCAAGATCCTCAAGGTCTTGTTTTGTAAAACTTTGTGAGGTTTTGGACGTATTTTGAACATCTTCAACTAGATGTCTGACCTCAACCATTTGTTTTTCAAGCTGCTCTTCAAGTGTAACTTCTCGGATTTCAGATGATTTTCTGGCTTTCAACTTTTTCAGAAGGAGCATTATTACAAGGGTTCCTGAGAAAGTTGCGATGAATATACCAATCAAAAAGAATGGATGTACACCCTTTCTTTTCTGCGAAGTGGCAGACTCTGATGATATAACAGGTTGCGTTCTTGATCTAATCCATTTCAACCATTCCTCGGTTGTATCTTGTTGTTGATCTATTAACTGGAGTATCTTCGCTGCGACAGGATTTTGGTCTCGGTATGGTAATAGGTATGCCTTCGCCTTTTGATAATCTTTTATTGCAAATGCGCAAATTCCCATTCTTAACTTGACCAATGAATCGAATGATTCAATCTTTGGGTCAAGCTGAACGGCTTTTTCAAACCATTGAAGAGCCTCTGCGTATCTTTCGTTGATATAAGCATTCATAGCAGATTGGTAGTATTCCAAACTACTTGGGAATACGACTACGGCTGTTAAAATAAGTGTTACTACCAGAAGTCTTAACATTCCAATCGCCTCGTCAAGGCAGATTTAATAAATCGATACGATTATCAATCAGCACATACAGATTGTTTCCAACTAAAGCTGCCCCTCTAGCTTCCCCTTCCAATCTTTGGATCTCGCTTCTGAAAGACATGTTCTTAACATCATAAAACATGATTGTTGACTTGCCTAGTATGATTACCCAATCTTTACTTGAGAAAATTCTTTCAGGGTTTATCCAACCTTCACCTACTATTTTATATGTCCTGTCAGATTTGTTATATAAAATCAAGGAATAAGCACGGGTACCAAGGAAAATGAAGTTTCCAAGTTCATAGAAACATGTCAGATCAATTGATCGTTCCTTTAAACCTATGTCAGATGCACGCATAACAAGTTGTACATTGTTGCCAGTTATTCTGTATACTTCAAGATTAGTCAACGCGAAAGGTTCATTCCCGTCTAAAAATTTGGCGTACTCGCCGTCAAATTGTTTGAGTAACTCCCATTTGTTATTCCATTTCAACAAATTTATTTTGTCAACTTTTGTCAAAGCGTACATACCTGTTTCGCTAATCAAAATATCTAAGCAACGTTCGGGTTGGTATATCAGACCTAGTTCTTTAATGCTAGCTCCATCGTACAAAAATGCCTTTGAGCCACTTATGAAGCCTAGTTTTCCGCCTACGCTGTGAACGTATTTGACCTCTCCAGTAAAAAATTTATTTTGACCTATATACAGCGCATTAGGTCGATGATAAACGACGCTAGAACCAATCTGATATAAGTTAAGTACATCACTTGCGCTGATTCTTTCTTTGATAGTTGCCAAAGACGCGTTTGTGTATTTTGTTGGTATGTTGACGACTTGACGTTCCTGTTGAGGTTGTGAAGTTTTTGTCGTTATTTTCTCTGTAACCTGGGCTTGTGGTGATCTCTCAGGATAGCTATCACGCCGGTATTCTGTAATCTTTGGTATCTCATAGCGGAGAAAATCTTTTATTTTACTTTGAAATTGAGGAGAAAGATAGCAATCAAAGAATGAGCCAGGTACAACAAAAAGCTCTACACCTTCTATTTGAACAGCCTCCTTGGTGACTATACCGTCACCACTGGCTAGTTCCGGATAGAACTTTTCAAGTAGAGTTCCAGAAAAATTGATTGACATCGGAGGGCGGTCTCCCATTACTGTAAGATAACCTATTTCTTTTCTAGGTTTTTCGAGTAAATTAATCGCAACGCCACTTTGGATAATTTCTCTGTAAATTGGGCCAAGTGACTCAAGATAAAACAAAATATGGGTTTTTGCAGCATCAACTACAGACTTTTCTGTTCCAAAGTTTTTGGCCACCGTTTCGGAAGGTTTCTCATAGAAGAAAGACCCAAAGTAAACAGGATTGACTATGTTTGTTCCACCACTGGGTGTGCTCACCAAAACTATTTTCCTCACATTTTTGACTTGCGGATACTTTTCAACAGCAAGTCGAGCGATGATTCCGCCGATTCCATGTGCAACAATATCAAATTCCAGGTTGCTTAATCTTAACAATTCTGCTGCGAGCCGGCTTGCTTCGTAAAACAGATAACTGTTTATAGCGTTCATTCTTGAAAATGCGGTAAAACTGTCCATGTAAGCCTTCGATTTGGTCGCAACTATCGGATATTCGTAATACATCATCGTCCTATTTGGGAAAAGCTCTGCCCAAAAATTTATTTGCTGCGCGCTGCCTGGAGTAATAGAACCAAGAAAGTTTCTGTCTATATCGGGAATGAGTAGCAACACAGGTTCAATTGACTTTGCTTTTTCACTGATCAGTTGTAAACCTACCTTTTGCTTTTCTGGTACGTGGGCTATTAGTCCAATCATCGAAGTATGAAAAACTTGAGCTTCTATATAAGCACCAGCTTGATCCATCTGTACGTAAGCTCCTCCATATACCCTGTAAATCGGCTCTTTTGGGTTCGGTACATAAGCAATTGATACATTTGCATACTCATCACCTAAATAAAGGTTTGATGGTAATCTGTACCGAATCGTGATAGGAGTCATTGCAAACTCGTTTATCCCATCGGAAGGAGCAACGTTGTAAACGTTGGAAACGAAAATCGATGCCAAACTTGGGTTAAATTCACTGGACGAAATTCTCCTGATTTGGAAAGACCTCACTTTGTTATAGGCTCCATCAGGTACCACAATACTCAATTCTTGGCTGGCAGTAACTAAACTGTCTGCAAGCCTTTTTGGCTTTGTTAAACTTTTTATCAGAAATGAACCAAAAATAACAGATAAAACCACCCCAGTGGTTCCAAGAAGAATTAACAAAAGTAGTCTTTTCTTGAGAAAAGTTTTGAAAAATTCCAAGAGCCTATTCATGTTCTCACCATTTTGAATACATTTTCAGCAAGTGATATCGTTTCGTCCAAGCCTAGACGCTTGAAAATTGTTCGCATCTTTTCAAATAGATTATCGACAAGATTTTTTGTGTCTTGAATTCCTAAGATGCTGACTACAGTGAGCTTTCCTAAATCTTTATCTCGACCGGTTGTTTTTCCAGCCTCAAGATCGCTCATTGTAGCATCCTTCAAATCATCTAGCATCTGGAACAATATTCCAAAAAGCCTCCCGAATTTCTCTAACCTGTCTACTAAATGGTTTTGACCACTGATAATCGCACCAGCTGCAAAGCAATATCCAAATAGTGCCCCTGTCTTTTTTTCGTACATCTTCAATATTTCTGGGAATGTGCGTTTTGTGCCTGTGTACTCAACATCCAATGCTTCCCCAATTAATACGTCGTATGCTGCCCTAGAAAATCTTTCAAACAAAGGTATTCTGATTTCTTCAGCTGATAAATTTAATATGTGGAATGCTTTAAGCATTAGTCCGTCACCGGCTAGAATCGCTATATCGTTGCCAAAAACAACATGGCATGAAGGTTTGCCTCTTCTCAAAGGTGAATCGTCAATCTGTGGGAGATCATCGTGAATTAGGGAGCCTGTATGAAAAAGCTCAACCGCGATGGCAGCAGGCCATGCGAGTTCAAGGTTACCTTGCAAGTCGTCACAAATGGTCTTAATAACTAAAGGTCTAAGTCTCTTGCCTGGTAACATAAGGCTGTAAGCCATCGCTGAGCTAGTCCTTGTGCTTTCAACGAAAATTTGAGAAAGCTTTTTATTGAGTTCTTCGAGAAAATTGTCGTTACTCATCTTCTTCGGATTCTTCATTTGGCTCGTCTTTAAGCATCTGTCTGAATTTTTCTATATCAAGATTCTCAACGAATTTTTTGAAATCCTCGTCCGATGTTTCTTCTGGAATATCTAGGTCAATCGCGTGTTCTTCGATTATTTCGTTACTGACATAAATTGGTATGCCCTTTTTCACAGCCAAAACTAATGAATCAGAAGGTCTAGCATCCATTTCTATTAGGGCTTGATCTGAACTTTCTTCTTCTTCAGAATCTGCAAAAGTTAGGTCTCTTATCACCAGTGTCGCATAATAAACGTTATCTTTAACTGTGTGAATTATGGCTCTTTCTATTCTTGCATCGAGGGCATCAAGCACACTTAGTAACAGATCATGCGTAAGTGGTCTTGGCACTTCAATACCTTCGAGGCTCAATGCTAATGCATTGGCTTCACATGCGCCTATCCATATTGGCACAACCTTCGACGTACCCTCAATGCCGAGTATTACAACTGGTGAATTGTGTACCTTATCGAGAACCAGGGCTTTTACCCAAGCTCTTCTCATGACTTTTCACCCCCAACGTTTTGAGCTTATCAACCCCTTCTCTGACGATTTTTTCAACTTGTTGAGCCAAGTCTTCTTCATTTTGGAATTCAGATGATTCCAAAGGTGGATGGATGATCATCGAAACTGGTCCAGGGTTGAGGAAAAGGCTTTTCTTCGGTACTAAAAATATTGTACCCCAAATTGAGACAGGAAGAACTTTGGTTTTATTTCGAATTGCTAACTTAAAGATTGCGGGTTTAAATTTTCCAACAGTCCCATCTTTTGATCTTGTCCCCTCTGGAAAAACTAGCAAAGATTTTCCTGAACTAAGAATTTTATTCATTTGCCTAAGTACGGAGGCAGCCTGTGTTGGATTCTCCCTGTTCAAGAATAATCCACCCATGTATTTGACAAACCAATTGACACCTGGGACCTTTGATAGTTCCTTCTTAGCAATCATCGGCATAGGACCTATGTAACCAAGTATCAATGGAATATCCATCATGCTTTGATGATTTGGAACAACAAGATAATTTTCTGTCTCTTTCAAATTTTCTTGCCCGAAAACTGTTACAGGCGAAAACATCCATCTAAAAGCGTTCTTACCAAAAATCTTGATTTGATTGTAAACAAACTTTCGAGCTTTCTCTCTTCCTTGAAAAAACCTTAGAAACAGAGATATGAGAAGAACGATACTTCCATAAACAACTATGTAAACAGCCGCAGCGATAATGAACCAAACCGTAACAATAACTTTTTTCAAGTTCCTCACCACCAAAATTTAGATTGACAAAATTTCAAAGGAGTTTGAGAATAGATCAAAAAACAAAATTCTGTTTATCAAGGCATTCCCGGTTTGACAAATTACTTTAACTGTTTCGGAAACTTCTATGCATGCTGCCACAAGCACAGTTGGTGGGAAAACTTGCCTCACGCGGTTCTCGTCTTTCGCTCCGTGATATAGCGTTCTGAGTGACGGCGTGCAGTCGTATGCTATAACCGTGATCTGGCCACGATATTTCTCCACGCCTGCGTGAACTAAAGGTACTTTCTGCTGTTCACACAATCTGTCTAAAAGAAACTTTCCATGAAAACTATCAAGACAATCTATAACGACATCTACCTTCGGTAAAATAAAATTTTCATCAAGCTTCGCGTTGATTGGGTAAAGTTGCGTATGAGGACTTATTTGGATCAATTTTTGAGCTGCAACTTCGGTTTTAAGTTTCCCAATGTCTGCGAGGTCAAACAAGATCTGTCTGTTTAGATCAGGTTCATCGATCGTTGCGAAATCCGTAAAGAATATTGTTCCAATGCCTAGACGCGTCAACAAATTCAAAACTGTTGATCCTAAGCCTCCTGCGCCCGCAACAAATACCTTCGCGTTTCTTATCTTTTCGAAACACTGATCAAGAAGTTTGCTATGCCTCTCGAAAATCATCCGCCACTCACTGGTACAAAGATCACCAGTTCTCCATCTTTGATTGCTTTTGGATCAAAGTCCAAAATATTCACTCCGTTATAAAGAGCAACGACCCAATTTCTTTTTGTCTTCCCATTTTCTTGAACAACGAGGTAGACGTTCTCTTCTTTCTCATCTATCACTAGGCTAACTTGCTTTTTTAGAATTTTTGACAAATTCTCAAAGATATCTTTTAGGTTTTCTCCGTCAACCTCAATCTCTTTGATTCCGACCATATCGTTTGAAATATTTCCAAACCTTATCTTCACAAATTCTCCTCCCGGATTTATTATAATGCACGCAAGAGGTGATTCAAATGAGAATAGGTGTAGTTGGAGGAACTTTCTTAGACCTCTATATTTACGGCGAAGAAGCTCACTCCGTTGAAATCATAGAAGATTGTGGAGGATCAGGATTAAATGTGGCTTTTGGTTTAATGAATTTCGGGTTTGAAGTACTCTTTTTCTCAAACATTGGTGATGATCATCGTGGTCAAAGAATTCTTAACCAGTTAAGGAAAGAAGGTTTCAACCTAACTTATATGAGCGTTGTCAAGGGAGAAACTGGCCTTCATGTTGCTTACAATGAAAAAGTGATAGCTGTAAGCAGAGGCGTAAACCGTTTACCTGTGAGCTTGGATCACCAAATACTTGAGACCTGCGATGCCATATTTGTTAATACTGAGGTACCCGTTGAGACAATCCAAGATGTGTTGAAAAACCATAGAGGTAAAAAAATCTTTCTGGAATGTGGTCCAAGACCAATTTTGGATAACTCAATAAAAGATTTATATGACGTTCTTGCAATCGGTAATGAAAGAGAATGTCAAAAGATTTCATGCGATGTTGTAAAGATGGGACCAATGGGAGCAAAATGGGGAGAAATCTTTGTAGAAGCCGATCGGCAAGGGTATAAATACACGATTGGCTGCGGTGACGTTTTCGATGTTGTGCTGCTAGTCTCCTTAATCTACAGCAAAGGTAAAGAAGAAGCTTTGAAAAAAGCTGTTTTTATTTCTCAGGAAATGGCAAAATCGATTAAAGGAGCTTTCAACAAGATGAAGAAACTAACCAGCCTGTGAAATTTTGTACCAAAGCAAATAAGCAAGACTACTCAGTCCTTGTATTTTCCAAAAGCATTTTAGTCATTTTTCCATGAAAATTTTTGAGTGCTTCTCGTATGCTTCACGCAGGTAAGTGACAAGAAATTTAAAGAATTCGTATCTCTTAGAGTAATACTCTACTTCCGCTGAATTCGGAAAGTAAGTGCGCTTTATTTTCAGCATCTTTTCACTTGCTTCTTCCAAAGTTTTGTAATATCCCAAGGCGTGGCAACCAAGTATGCTTGAACCTAAGAGTGCTGTTTCTTGTGCCTCCATGATCTTCAACGGGAGGTTGAAGACGTTGGCAAAAATGTTCATCCAAAGATCTGAAGCTGTTCCACCACCACCGGCCCTCAATTCTTTTATTTCTATATCGTTTTCATGCAAAGCGTCAAAAGCAAGTTTCAAAGAGAAGACAACGCCTTCCATACCGGATCTTATGATATGTGCTTTTGTGTGGAAACTCTTTAATCCAAAGAAAACACCAGAGGCAACATTACCTATCTCTGGATATCTTTCTCCTGTTATGAACGGCAAAAAGAAAAGATCCTTTGTATTATCATGAGATGCAAGGGTAGTCAAATTCTCGTATGGAAGTTCGAAAACATTGTCTCGAAACCATTTCAAAACAATGCCAGCGTTGTTTATGGAACCACCGATGAACCATCTGTTGCAGCAAAGATAACAAGCTTGAAATCTTTTTCTCTTATCTTTGTCAATCACTGGTTTCGGATATGCGACCCTTATCATTGCTGTTGTGCCAAGGTTAATTATTCCGTAGAAACCTTGCAAAGCACCAGTTCCCAAAGCAACTGCGCCACTGTCATAAACGCCGTTAAGAACCATCACATCTTTTCTTAGACCAAGAAGATTTGCAATCTCCGGGTGAACAGTGCCGACTATCCTTTCAGCTGGTAGGATTCTTGGAAGCTGGTTTTCTTCAATACCTAAAAGTTGAAGTGCATACGGATCCCAGCTTAGATTATGGATGTTCATCATCTGGGTTGATGATGAAACACTTGGATCCGAGATTATTTCGCCTGTGAGCCTTAGAGATATGAAACTTTTGGAGCAAAGAAAGTATCTGGTTTTCTCAAAAATTTCGGGTTTTCTTTGTTTCAACCAGTATATTTTTGCAAATGGGTACAAAAACAATGGAGCGGCACCTGTCCTGGCATACAACTGATCGTAATCGACTGTCTCTTGAAGTTCACGAAAAGTTTCCTGTGATCTTGTATCTAAAAGCGTGATTATTCCAGTTAGTGGTTTGAGATTCTCATCAACAGGCACAAGCCCAAACATGTAAGAAGAAGGAACAATTATTTTAATCCTATCCTCATATCCTTGGGATACATTCCTGCAAACGGATACAATCGTATCAAACAAAAGGTCAGGATTATGCTCGGCTCTTCCAGAAGAGTCCTTCTCAACCGTTATTTCCTTGGTCTCAACTTTTAGAAGTCTTCCAGTGCTATCCAGTATTCCGGCTTTTACGTTTGTGGTTCCAACATCTAAGGCCAAAACTAAATCTTCCATAGGCTTTCCTTTATCAGTATGTCTATGATTTCTTTATTCACAACTTCATTTGGAATTTGTTTTCTCATAACTTTTTCAACGTCGTCAACAACCTTATCCCCCATGCCTTTCAAACATTCGTAAGTATACGCCGCTATGTGTGGGGTTATTACGACGTTTTCGTATTTCAGAAGTGGATGAGTCCCATCTATCGGTTCTCCCTCCACAACATCGATACCAACGCCTGCGACTTTTCCTTTGTTTAGGTACTCCATCAAAGCTTTCTCGTCGATGAGTTCTCCTCTGGCCGTATTCACAATGATCACATTTTGTTTCATCATTTCGAATTCCTTATAAGAGAGCATATGGTAGTTCTCATTGGTTAAGGAAGCATTTAGGGAAATTATATCCGAAACTTTCAAAAGTTCCTCTAATGAACAAGGTTCTGCCCCTCTTTTTCTTATCTCATCAGGCGAAAGTTTTGGATCATATGCTATGAGACGTACATTAAAACCGTTTTTCAATATTTCACCAACACGGCTTCCAATGTTTCCAAATCCTATCACTCCGACGGTTTTTCCCTTAATTTCCCATCCTATGAATTTTGCACGTTCTTTCCATCTACTTTCCTTAACTGCTACTGCAGCCTCCCTAATCTTCCGTATGACGGTCATCAAAAGCGCGACGGAAGTCTCCGCAACAGCTTCTCTTTCTACTTCTCCAGTCACTTTCGTTACAATCACCCTTTTGATAGTCGCACTTTTTACATCTATGTTGTCGTAGCCAATGCCATGCCGTGAGATTAAAATCGTTTCATCTTTGTGCTCGAAAAATTCTTTGTTGAAATAAGGTTTTACGCTGGCTATTATTATCTGAAAACCTTTGAGCTTTTCGGCCAAAGCTTTTCCATGTATGTCCTCAGGAAATTGAAATCTCTCGACCTCGCCATATTTCTTGAGTTTTTCTATATGTTCAGGAAAGTACTGACCAAAACTGCTTGAATTGACAATAGCTATTTTTACCATGAAAAGCCTCCTTATTCCATCATGTAGAAATAGTGAAAAAATTTTTTGTCACACATCAATCATATGCCAACCGTTTCGGTATGTCAATATGCTTGCCAGAAGCCTTCCTGGGTTTTACTTCTCCCCGTGGTTTGGTACTATGCAAATGAATGATGATGGACCATCATTCACGTTAACGAATTGATGTTCTTCGTTTGGTTCAACGAAGACAAAACTACCGGCATCTATAATTTTTTCTCCTTCCTTTGATCTAACTTTTATTTTCCCCTCTATCACGAAAACCTCGTGTTCCCATTCGTGAGAGTGATAGGGTGTGTTTGCACCAGGTTTGAGAGTGAACAACCTCATGGCAAAATTTGGAGAATTATCCGCTGGGCCAATCAAAACTCTTTTTTCAATTTTTCCATCCATCACCAGCTGGGCTTCTACATCCTTGAAATGTTTTATCTTCATGCAAATCACCTCCGTTTTTCATTTTACCTTAGTTTTGAACCATGAGATAACATCGACGAAGTCAGATAGAGTTGTCGATATGGAACCAACTTGGGAAAAGACTTTCGTGACTTTTGCTGGAGTTCAACCAATTAGTCATAATATAAGGGTAAGAGGTGAAAATATGCCTAAGAAAACCTTTTTTAATCTTCCAGAAGAGAAAAGAAAAAGAATCACCGGTGCTCTAATGAAATATTTCGCGACCATGCCATACGATCAAGTTGATATAGAAGACGTTGCAAGGGAATGTGATGTTGCAAAAGGAAGTATGTATCAGTACTTTGAAAACAAAAAGGATATGTATTTTTATGTTATAGATGAGGCAGCAAAAATAGGTTTGGAAGTGGTGAAACAGGTAAATTTTCAACAAGTAAGCCTTTTTGATTTCTTAGCAGAATTTTTTGATATGTCCTGGAACTTAATGATTAGAAACCCTGATGCCTACCTACTTTTAGCCAAAGCATCATTTTATGATGACTCACCTTACAAAGAAGAAATCAAAGCTATCTTTGACAAGAAAACAAAAACCGTTCTTCATGATATTGTTGTTAGCAATCAAAAAAGCGGATTCATAAGACAAGATATCCCAACGGAAATCATACTTGCTTTTTTGGAAAGTACAACTTGGGGTATAAAAAGATATCTCCTAGAGCTAGCAAAAACCATGGGATGTAGAATTACAGAACTTTCAAAAGATCACATAGGTAAGATACGCAATCAGTGGATAGAACTTCTAAAAAATGGGCTCTGCAAGATATGACTTGACAGTCATATGACTAATGAGTCATAATATACATGGATTGAGAACAGGGGGAAGAGTGTGATTATAGAGGTAACCAATCTCACGAAATATTATAGGAACACGAAAGCAATTGAGAATTTGAGTTTCTCTATTTCGGAAGGTGAAATAGTTGGATTTGTTGGTCCAAATGGCGCTGGTAAGACAACAACAATCAGAATAATCCTTGGCCTCTTGAAACCAACCAGTGGGAAAGTTTTAGTTTTCGGAAAAAGCGTGGAAAAAAATTATGCAGCTATAAACAGACAGGTAGGCTATATTCCCAGTGAGGTGAATTACTATCCAAACGCCAGCGTAAAAGAATTTTTCAAATATGCTCTAGGATTTTTCAAGAATGTGGATAAATCACGTTTTGAAGATCTTTGCTCTATATTGAAAGTTGAGTTTGACAAGAAAATTGGAGATCTTTCGTCTGGAAACAAAAAGAAGTTGGCGATAATTCAAGCCTTCGTTCATCAACCAAGGTTGTATATCTTTGATGAACCAACAAACGGACTTGATCCTTTCATGCAGAAACAGTTTTACGAACTTATTCGAAAAGAAAGACGGCATCATGGTGCAACTTTCTTTTTTTCATCCCACAACCTTGCTGAAGTTCAAAAGCTGTGCGATAGGGTTATTTTTATAAGAAAGGGACAAATAATCACCAACCCAAAGGATTATTTAACAGTAAAAAGGGTCAAAGTGCTTTTCAAATCATGCAACGTAAATTTGAAAGATTTGAAAGACGTGCTCCAATTCAGAGACGAGAATGGAACTAAAGAATTTTATTACACCGGCAGAATAAATGAACTTTTGGCACTATTACGCGAATGTGACATAGAAGACTTGGTGATACAAGACGTGCCACTTGAAGAGATTTTTGAAGATTTATATAGAGAATGAATTTGGAGGTGTAGTGTCATAAACGTATTGAAGTGGGAATTGAAACTGAACTTTAGATCTTTTTTGGTTTGGACGCTTTTTCTGGTGGGCACACAGTTCATGTACTTTTCGGTCTTCCCGTCGTTTGCTGGCGAAACAGGATTATTTGCAACGAAATTACAGTTGCTACCAGCTATATTCAAAAGATTGTTTGGACTTGACAGGATGGACTTTTCGGATATACTGCATTATTTTGCACTACAAGGGCAGATTTTCGTATTCCTAATTGCAAGTCTTTTTGGAAGCCGCCTTGCATGTTCAATTGTTTGTAAGGAAGAACAGGACAAGACTGCTGAATTTGTACTTACAAGACCTATCACAAGAAAAAGGTACATCTTTGAAAAATTCTTGGCAGTAGTGGTATATGTATTACTGTTTGATACTGTCATAAGTCTTACAAACTATGTGTGCTTTCAAAGCTATAAGATCAAACCGTTTGACACAGAACTTATGTGGCGACTTTTCGCAGCTTACTGGGGTGTACATTTTTTTATGGCTGGAGTTGGTTTTATCATATCTATTTTCACAAGAAAGAGAACGAATGCTGACAACCAGATTTTATTTCTCACGTTTGGCTTTTACTTCCTTAGTGTGATACCCAGAATCACCGAGAAATTCAGAATTCTTTCGAAATTCACACCGTTTGGTCTTTTCGATCCTGCTGAAATAATTAAACTCAGACAGTTTAATGTAATTGCTTTAATCTTGGCGATACTTTTTTTCTTTGGATCAGCAATCTTTGGATTGATTTATTACGAGAGAAAGGATATCTTTGCTTGAATTGTTGCTAGTTATAGGGATTAGTTACACCGATGGCTGAAAATCTGTATCTGATCATAACTGGTTAGAATTTGCCGTAAATTTACAAAGAAATTTTATTAATGAGGTAAAATTTATATTAGGTGAAGCTAAACTGAAAAGTAAACAAGTGATTGAACAATTGAGAAACCTAATTTTAAGTGAAAACATGCGTGTTGGGGACAAACTGCCGAATGAACGTGCCTTGGCAGAAAGATTGGGTGTGTCGCGAATAATCGTTCGAGAAGCAATAAGTTATCTCAAAGCGTGCGGTATTGTTGAGAGCCGTCATGGAAGCGGAAATTATATTGTGAAAGTTCCAAGCGGTTTTTTGGATCCTAACAATGGTTCGCTAGAATACGACGTTGACGAGCTGATAGATTCACGAGAAATGCTTGAAATCGCTATAGCACAAAGATATCTTAGGAATTTTTCAACTGATATAGTGCATGATATGATAGCTGCCATACAAAGCATGGAAGCCAATTTTAAAAAGGGTGATTTGTTCCAAGTCATAGAACACGATGTCAGATTTCACAGAATCTATTCACAAGCTTGCAGCAATTTGATAATCTCTTCTTTCTTGTATCAACTTGCCAACTACATGAAGACTAAAGTTTGGTTTCATCTGAAAAGAGATTACCTTTGGGATAAGGCATATCAAGAAAGATCAATTAACACACACAAAAAGATAGTAGAAGCAATTTCTCAGCAAGATCTTGATTTGGTTATAAAAGCTATAATCGAACATTACAAAAACATCAGAGAACACCTCGAACTTTAGCTATCAGTTCTTCACTACCTTCGTATGATGCCTTCACAAAAACTGGAGGGTAACCTAAAGGCGAGTCAACCTCTACCCATCCTTTTTTGAATTGTTTTCTACTCCAAATATGAATCCATTGATCATCAGGAAGATAAACTTTCCAGGTTACTGAATTTGGTGCCAATACAGGTGCAACAAGCACATTCTCACCAAGTAAGTACTGATATTTGATTTTCAGACAAACTTGGTCGTTTGGGTAATCTAACATCAGAGGCCTTATCATTGGAAAGTTTGTCTTGCTTGCTTTCTCAAGTTCGCTTTTGAGATAGTTTTTCAAGGCATAGTGTATGCGAGCCATTCTTGCGAAATGGTTTAGAACCCTTGGATCAGAAAACTGAAAGTTCTTGTATGGTCTATTGGTTTGGTGAGTCCTCATGATGGGTGAAAATGCAGAAATTTCGGCCCATCGCATGAAGAGGTGAGGTGTCCGCTTTAACCAAAAGACAGATGTATAACCTCCTGCATCGAAATGAGCTAATTTCACCCCACAAAGGCCCATGCTAATCATTGCCGGTATTACTGATGCTATTCCGTCTGTTTTCGACCAATCCACGTTTTGATCCCCCACCCAGTGAATTGGTGCATAAATTGTTGATCCAAGATAACCAGCTCTCATAAAGAAGATAGCTTCTCTCCCAGATTCGCTAACTGCCTCCGAATTTAACCTCGACCACAACACCGGGTACTTGTTATGGTAATCAAAACCATTTCCACCAGCAAGTTGTGCATCCATTGGAAGATATTCACCAAAATCTGCCATCCAACCGCTCATTCCAATGGAGAGTAAGTTGTTTTTTACCAGCTCTTTGTACCAGTCGTAAGCTTCCTGATTTGAAAGATCGATCATACCCGCAGGAAAGGTTGTCACGTAAATGTCATAAAAATTGCCATGTTTGTCCCTGATCAAATACCCCCTTGACGCTGCTTCATTGTAG
The DNA here is from genome assembly GCA_041640575.1 of Pseudothermotoga sp. Lineage (GTDB taxonomy): Bacteria > Thermotogota > Thermotogae > Thermotogales > DSM-5069 > Pseudothermotoga. The sequence goes on from JBEPZZ010000011.1 coordinate 41,135, forward strand.
AGTGGACCATTTTTTATCAAAAATGGGTTTATGTATCCTAAAAATCGTATACCCTTGCTTTTCCAACGATCTATATGCTGTGGCAGATCACGATAATCTGTTTGGTCATACGACCAATTCCAGTAGACTTGTCTACCAAATTTCGTGAAATTCTTTCCACACCAGTCCTGACACCAAAGTGCGGAAAGTGGTATAGAATTTTGCTCACAAGTTTGAATAACTTTTTCGGCTGCTTCTATACCACCTTGACTTGCTATCCAAACACCAAACATCCAATCATAAATGGGAGGCTTGGATCCATAGTTTTTATGAAATTGGCGTACAATTTCCTCGAATTTACCTTCTAAGAGTATCACCTTAACCTTGTTATCATATATTTCAAATCTCAGTTCGTCAGACTTGGTGAAATCCACTTTGATCAAAGCTCCCGTATCCAAAATTATTCCGTAACCTGCAGTTGAGAAAAAAACCGGTTGGGGGAAATACGTTGAATACCAATTTCCTCTTACGCCTTTCAACCAAGCAAGAAAAGAAATTAAATTATGTCCTCTTCCAACACCTTGTTCCTGGACGACAACGAAAAACTTCTTTCCTTTCAAATTCAAATGTGTATATTGCTCACCACCACCAAAAATAGCCTCTTTTTTTTGAGCCTTTAGTTTCAAAATCAAAGAGTTTGCTTTATTTGAACCTCTAACCAAAAATGTGACGGGATTATCATTGACCTGTTTTAAGCTTTCCAAGCCAAGTGAACTTCTTTCTAAAATCTTCCATTTGATTTTGAGATGACCATGCACATCCTCGACATCGACAGAAGCTTGTGCTTCTAGAATATCAAGAAAGCGGTTCACAGATATCCCATCCTTTCAGCTGTGCTATCATCTTCAAAGAAGATGAATAAGATCCGTAAGCCATAACAATGTGGTGTGCAAATCCTGTTTCGATTACTTTCTCAAGAAAGCTTTTCGGGTTTTTCAAATTTATTCTCACATAGCTACCTTTTAGTTCTTGCGAGGTTTCGACTGCTTCGGTTTCATAAACAAGAAGAACCCAACGATTTCTAATGTAATCAAGTCGTGCCAGGGTTACTGGTCCAGGTTTCAGTACAAAACCAACTGTAACACCCTTTCCACCAGCAAAATATGTATCCAGGTGTCTTTCGGATTTCCCATCCCAAAGATTGTGCGCTGCTACACCACAGTGCCAGAGAAGCAACTGACCATTTTCAAAAATCTGACTCAAATCTGCTAAGTAGGTCTCATTGCACTCAAAAGCTTTGAAGATGAGCATTGTTATTGCACCAAGAATATCGCCCTCACAAGCCATTATTCTTCCCTCAGCTATGTTGAAAGACATTGCTGCACATGGAGAAATGCCGTAATAAGTTGCAAATTCTGGCCAACATCTTATTGCCAGCGCACAGAACCTTGAATTCTCGAATACTCTTTGCAATGCTATCTTCAACCTTGCGACCTTTTCAAGTCTTTCTTCGTCCATTGATGGTGCAAATTTGTACAAGGATTGATATTTTTCTTTTTGCATTACAAGTTCTTCACTTGTAACAGTGAATTGAAAGACTTCTTCAAAGGTCACAGGCTCGACAAGAACACCAAGTTCTTTGTAAAGCTCTGGCTCATAAACATCAATGTTCACGAAACTTTTTGCTCGTCCGCCCAAAATGCCTATCTTACACTCTTTCAAAGTTTTAATTACTCTAATTGCATTTAACCAATCTGAGAGTTTTCTCTTGAATTCATCATCTAACAGAGTGCCGTATGCGAAAGTTAGATCGGTCCTACCAGATCTGTAAAGGTTTGAAAAATCTAGATGTGCCCCAACTATTGAATTAAGTCGAATTCTTCCGCCATTGTAAGGTGGTTCTGGGATAGCCCAGCATAAAATTGGTGTTGTTGGAAAGTTTCTCGATATTTGCAATGCCACATCGCCTAAGTGAAAGGTAGCACTCAAAAGTATTATTCCGTCGACTGATGCTTTTTGCATTGTTTGTAGAAAGGATTTTAGCGATTCCACATATTCGATAGGACCTGCTGGAAAAATCCATTGCACGGTCTTATAAGAGTTTTGCAAAAGATTTGCTTGATCTCTGAAAATTTTTGTTCCTTCAGCAACGTCGTAAGTACTTCTAGCAAGTGCTATCACAGCTATCCGCATTTCTTCCAAATTTATCTCACTCCCTTATGTCTATGGCAATTGTCTTCAATTCAGTCATTTCTTCTATTGCAAACCTTACACCTTCTCTTCCCAATCCACTCTTTTTGTATCCACCATAGGGCATGAAATCGGCTCTGAATCTTGAGCTGTCGTTTATTATCACACCACCAAACTGAAGTTCTTCGATTGCTTTTATCATTTCGGAGATTCTAGAAGTAAAAATTCCTGCTTGCAAACCATACTGAGTTGAATTTGCCATTCTTATTGCTTCGTCAAAATCAGTGTATCTGTTGACGGTAACGGCTGGTCCAAAGAGCTCTTCTTTCATAATGTGTGTATCTTCGGGAACGTCAAGCAAAACAGTTGGTTCAACCATAGTGAAATTCCTTTTGCCTCCTACAGCTATGGTGGCACCCTTTTGTACTGCTTCCTCAAACCAGCTGACTATTCTTATAGCATTTTGCTCGTCTATAACTGGTCCCATTGTTGTGTCTGAAAGTTTTGGATCACCAAATTTTATCTTTTTGACCTTCTCGACAAGCCTTTCCACAAATTCTGAATAAACTTTGTTGTGCACAAAAACCCTTTGTACCGATATACAAACTTGACCTGCGATTGCATAACCACCATTAACAGTGGCATCAACAGCTCTTTCAATGTTTGCACTGTCGGTAACTATTAAAGGAGAATTAGACCCAAGTTCAAGTAGAAGCCTTTTTAAACCAGCTTCTTTGCACAATTTTTCACCAACTTCAACGCTACCTGTGAAACTGAGGATTCTTATTCTCGGATCTCTAACTAGTTTCATTCCTACTGTTCCGCCCGGACCTGTCACAACGCTCACTGCTTGAGGTGGTAAGCCTGCTTCCAATAGTAATTCGCCAAGAACCAATGCATTGAGAGGTGTTTGAGAAGCTGGTTTGATAATCACAGAGTTACCAGCAGCTATTGCTGGTGCAACTTTGTGTGCGCAAAGTGCAAAAGGTACGTTGAATGGAACTATGGCAAGTACTATGCCAGAAGGTTCTCTGAAGAAATAACCTCTTTTCCATTCCGATCCTTTGGTTGAATCAAATGGTAAAGTCTCACCATGAATTCTTCTTGCTTCTTCTGAAGCCAGCTTGAAAATTTCTGCAGTGCGTACGACCTCAGCTTCCGCTTCTTTGATAGTCTTTCCAACTTCGTTTACCAAGATTTCCGAAAGCCGCTTCTTTTCTCTTAGAATCAACTGTGAGGTTTGCTCAAGTATTTCAGATCTTTTCCATGCTGGAAGTTTTTTCATCAAATGGAAACCCTCTAAGGCTGACTGAACAGCTTTTTCAATGTCTTCAGAGGTTGCTATTGGAACTTCATCAACAACTTCACCAGTATAGGGATAGCGAACTTGTATTTTTTCGGGTCGATCAATAAAATTTCCCGCAATTATCATCTTCAACTTCGAACACCTCCAAGCAGATTCAAGCACTCGGGTAAAGCTTGGTTAGAACGAATTCCTTATGGTTTAATATTTCAGCCTTAACCAGTCTGCCATTAGCAGTTTCCAATATTCTTTGCCACAAGATTTCTGCTGCTTCATCTAGTGTGATGTGCCCTCTCAGTAATGCTGAGACATCCACGTCTATATGTTCCTCCATGCATTTAACTGTTTTTTCGTTTGCAGTGATTTTTACCACTGGAATTATTGGGTTTCCGATCGGATTACCCTGTCCTGTTGGGAAGAGATGTATAACGGCACCGGCAGCTGCAAAGAGAGTTACGGCTTCAGCAGCCGCAGAAGATGTGTTCATAAAATAAAGCCCTTTTCCTTTTGGCTTTTCTGCATAATCTAAAGCACCATCTATTAAAGCATTACCAATTTTCTGAATGTTTCCCAAAGCTTTTTCTTCTATTGTGCTCAGACCACCTGCTATATTACCTTGAGTTGGCTGTGAACCGAGTAAATCTACTCCTTGAGACTTTATAAGCTGTTGATACTCATTGAAGAACTGCACAAACTTTTCCCTATCTTGTGGATTTTTAAATCTTGAGGAAATAATATGTTCCGCGCCTGTTAACTCCGTCGTTTCACCAAATAAAACAGTACCCCCCATAGCTAAGAATTTTTCTGTAAATCTTCCGACAACTCTGTTTGCACCTAATCCTGAGGTTGTGTCAGATTCACCACACTTCAGACTTATAACAAGCTCAGTTACATCAACTGGTTCCCTTTTCAAGTTAGTTGCATCTTCTACGAATTTAACGGCAGTTTTCATGACTCTTTCAATTGTCTTGATTTGTCCGCTGCCTTCAATCCAAAAAGCTTCCACAGGCTTTCTCGTCTTGGCTATCTCTTCGGCTACAATTTGTGTCCATTTCGGTTCTACTCCCACAACAATAACTGCCGCAACATTTGGATTTGAACCAGTTCCAATTAATGTTCTAAAAAGGAGTTCCAGATCTTTTCCAAACTGTAGTCTGCCATACGGATGAGGAATAGCAAGTGTTCCGGCAATGGCTTTTTCTACGGCTTCAACAACGGCGTTCGAGATATCATCAACTGTTATTAGAAGAACATAATTTCTAACACCAACAGAACCGTCTTGCCTTCTATATCCGATTATTTCTCTTTTCAATTTCTTCACCCCCATCTGAGAGATTTGATATTGTGAACGTGCACGTGTGAACCTTTTGTTATTTTTTTCACTGCTACGCCTATTGTTTCCCCGTATTCTCGAACTTTTTCCCCTACTTCAATGTCTCTCAAAGCTATTTTGTGACCATAGGGAACATCTTCTTTAACTTCAATTTCGTACTCTTCAGATTCATCGAGGGTTTTTCCTTTGACGATCTCACCCTTTTTCATATCTCTTATGGCTACTCCAACATCATCACCCTGCATGTGAACTAGAAAACCCAACATGATTGTCCCCTCCAATCACTGGTGTATTTTGTCCCACGCGTCACAGAATATTTCAAGTCCAAGTCTGACATATGGATCTTCAAAACCTTTTTTGTACACATCAAAACCAGCAGTTACTATATCCGCTCCTGCCAGAGCTGCTTCCTCAAAATGTTTGAGATTTCTGACAGCTGCGATGAGCACTTTCGACTGGAAACCATAATTCTTGACAACCTTTACAATTGTTTCTATGAAATCTTTTTCAAAATCGCCGCGCTCCTCCTTCCATCCGACGAATGGACTTATATAGTAAGCCCCAAGTTTAGCTGCTTGTAGCGCTTGTAAGACGTTGAAAACCAGAGTCATGTTGACTTTGACATTTTTTTGTCCGAGTTTGTCTAACGCCACAAAGCCTGGTTCTGTTGCAGGAATTTTTATCACAAAATTTCTACAAAGTGAGGCAAGGCTCATGGCTTGCTCAACCATTTTTTCGGGATCATTCAAATGCGGGTCAATTTCTAAACTTACACTGATTTGTGTTCCATCGATCATTGGTATTATTTTTTTGATGAATTCTTCCATTTTCATGTTAGCGTTCATAAGGTGCCTTGGATTTGTAGTGATTCCGTCGATTTTCCAGTTTTTGATCGCGTATTCGATTTCCTCAAGTTTTGCACTATCTAAGAAGAACAACATGTGTTTCACCTCCTCATCCTTTAACCCCACCTGTAGATAACCCTTTCACAATGTATCGTTGCAAGCTAAGGGTTACTGAAAACACTGGTAAAAGCATTAATGTCCCCGCTGCTGAAAGTTGACCCCAAAGTGGTGCGTATTGACCAAGGAAGGCATTCACAACTACTGGTGCGGTCTTCGCTCTAGCTCCAGTCAAAACTAGTGCATAGATAAATTCATTCCAGCTC
>JBEPZZ010000012.1:0-44878 GCA_041640575.1 Pseudothermotoga sp.
ACTTTTTTAAAGCCGGATTGGATGGACGAACAATCTTGGAAAGTGAATCTTGAAAAGGCTTTAGTTGAGCTTTACCAATTCACTGCAAAATTGGGCGGGACAATTACAGGCGAACACGGGGTAGGATTGAAAAGGAAAAAGTATCTCCAGATTTTCTTGTCTGAAGACGAGATCAATCTGATGAGAAAATTGAAAAAGGTTTTCGACCCCAACGGAATACTAAACCCTGGAAAAATCTTTGATTGATGAGAAAGACTACTTATTTTTCGTTCTCAAGAAGTATGTCACCGATCTATCCCAAGTTCTTTCAGCTTCGTCAGAAAAATAGCAAGCAGGAAGTTCACCATGAGATCTATGATAGGCTAAGCACTCGCAGCAAATGCCCTTTCTTGGGCAACCGGGGTAAGAGCAATTGCATCTTTTCAGATTCTTCTCTTTATTAGCGCAGTTCATTTTCTTTCCTCCTCATTCAGCGCTCAAGAATAGTTTAGCAGACAACCACAGCATGATAAATCCAGACAATGCAAAAGTCATGTTAATAGTAACAAAATAAGCTAGACTCATTTGTTGTGCACCGGTAGTGAACCTGACGACTTCTGCGGCGTATTTGACTGGTAAGATGTTTGAAACATACTGCAGTCCACGCGGAAGGAAAGATATTGGAAAGTATATTCCAGCGAAGAAAACCATTATTGTATTCAGAATTGATGCAGCATTTGATGCTGCGTTAGGGTTCTTAAATAAAACTACCAAGAGTAACCCCACAGCCATCATTCCAAATGTTACAAGGACAATGACAGGGATCAGAGTTACCCAGTTAAATTTCAAAGCACTTTTGAAGAGTAACCGCGAAACTAGAAGTGTGAGGATTAAAGAAACAAAACTGAAAAGTAATCTGATGAGTGCTACTTGAAGTATCAAAGAGATTTTTGTGATACCAGTTAAAAAGACTCTGCGAAGCACACCTGTTTTTCTATATCTTCCAAAAACAGTTATCATTGAAAACATGCCATTTGATAAGAATGACAATGACAAAACGCCGGTAAGCATGTAGTCAAATTCGCTCAGCTGTTCTTTTCCCCGCTGAATTTCAAAAAGATCAAACGATAGAAACGTTCTAAGTTTATTTCTTTCTTTCTCAAGAATAGCTTTGACAGTACCTTCAATTGTTTTCAGTTCACCTGTCAGTGAAGGATCGTCTTTGTAATAGATCCTGACCTCGTTGTCTTTTATGTAAATTGCAAAGGAAAACTTTCCATCTTTTATTCCCTGTATCAACTGTTGTTCCGAGTCCAAAGATAGTAAGTCCCAATTTTCCACTTTTTTAAGCAAATCAACTACACTTTTATCTTCTGTGAAGAGTGCAATCACTGTCTTTGGAGAGCCACTGTTTCCGTAGAAGATGTAACCAAACAAAATCAAAAAGATTAGAGGGAAAAACACTGTAAAGAAGAGTTCTACTTTGCTTCTAAAGCTTTCCTGCAGGTAGGCTTTGGCAAAACTAAACGAAGCCCTACTCATAACTCATCACCTTTCTGAAGTTAATCAAAAAGATAAACAAACTAGCTGCAAACCATATTGTTGGAACTCCCCACATTTGAATAAAACTAAAATTGTAAGAGTTCTGACCGATAACTGTTCTAAGATTTTCAACAAGATAGGTTGTCGGTAATGCCAGAGCGACGAAGTTCATAACTTTTGGCATACCAAAGTTCAGCACGGGAAAGTAAAGGCCACCAAGAAACATCAAAAGTTGATAGCTTATTTGACAAAAAACGAATGCACTCGACAGTTTTTTGAAAAATGAAGCTATCATCATTCCAAGAGAAAGCGAAACTGCTAGTGAATACAACAACCTAAGGATGAAATCAAAAGACAAGATAGCTTTATCTACTTTGATTACACTAAGGCCAAAGATATAAAGTATCGTAACGGCAAGGACCATCATCAGTGCAAAACACATGAGCATTGAAAGAAAGAATTCAAGCCCTGTAGTTGGAGTTGTGTATATTTTTTTGTTGACTCCATTTTCCCTATTATGGATCAGGTTCAACGATAGATTGAAAATTCCCACAGATAGAATGGACATAAGAATGATACCGGGAAAGATGTAATTTTTGTAGTTGAACTTTGATACTTGCCTTTGAACTGGTATTGACTTGATCGATAATTCCTCGTAAACCTTACCTATTCTGGCAAGACTTTGTTTACCCATTTCTAAATCGATTTGCTGAAGAACGTTTCCAAGAATTTGTACACTTAAAGAAGATTCATAAGTGTTAGAAAGCTTGTACAACTCAATTTTTGCATTACTTTGTGTTAAGATAGCTCTGAACATCGCAGCATTAAAACCTGTTGGTACATGCAGTATGCAGTCTATTTTTCGCGCTTTCAGGGATTCATAAGCATTTTCAAGAGAATCAAATCGAGTTATGTTGAAAGGCTTTGGATTCAGTTGTTTGAGGACATCATCCAGGATCTTTCCAAATCCGGCTGGATTTTCTTTCCAAACAAGACCCAGCTTGAAATTTATGGAACTTTGATCTTCGGAATAAAGACCTGAAAATACGGATATAAGAATAAGGAGCAAAATAAGTGGGAAAATAAGAGGCCAGAAAATACCATTAAATTCGCGTATTTCATTAAAAAACATCGCTTTTGCAAATCTAAGGATTTTCATTTAATCACCTCAATCTCTGAGGAAACGTCCTGTCAATCTAAGAAAGACATCCTCCAAGTTTGGCCGTCTAATCACGATGTTGTCTATTTTTACTCCAAGTGTCCTTGATAGGTCAAAAAGTTTGTGTAAAGTTTCTTCCACATCTTTGGCTGAAAGTTGAAATTTCTCATGATTCATGAGAATTAAACCCTCCAACCTTTGTGAAAGTTTTTCTGGCTGATCGGTCCAAAACTCAATATAGCTTTCCATATTTAGAGAATTTATCAACTGATCAACAGTCCCCTCGGCAATGATTTTTCCATGATCCATTATCAGGACATGATCGGCTAATCTTTCAGCTTCCTCCATGTAGTGAGTAGTTAGAAAAATTGTTTTCCCACTTTTTCTAAGATCTTCAATTATCTGCCATACATGTCTTCTTGCTTGAGGGTCCAAACCGGTTGTGGGTTCATCGAGGAACACTATTTTCGGATCGTTAACAAGTGCCACTGCAAGGCTCAATCTTTGCAACTGACCACCAGAGAGTTCTTTGACTTTCGTTCTTGCTTTATCCTCGAGAGAAACAATCTCTATAAGAGACCGAATCTTCTGTTTGTTAACTTTTTGTTTGTAAAGAGCTGCAAAAAGCTCTATAGTTTCATAAACGGTAAGATACTCAAAAAAAGCTGTTTTTTGAAGTTGCACGCCAAGGAGAAGTTTTATGGACTCATCGATTTGATCTATTTTCTTACCGAAATAATATATGTCTCCTGAATCTTTCCTTCTCAATCCTTCCAGTATTTCAATGGTTGTTGTCTTTCCAGCTCCATTTGGACCCAGCATTGCAAAAACAGTTCCTTCTTCAACTTCAAAGCTAATTCCATCGACAGCTTTCACTTGGCCATAATATCTACGAAGGTCTTTCACACTTATTATTTTCATCATTAATCCTCCCCGCTGGGTATATAATACTTTATGTGAACGGTGAGTTTCGATGCTTAAGAATGCCTTTGACGGTTTGTTACAAGGAATTTATGTTGTAACTACAGAATATGATGGAAAAATGGCTGGTTTAACGGCTGCATGGGTTATGCAGTCGAGTTTCAGACCGCCAATGCTTGCTGTTTCACTTGGCCCAACAAGAGCAACTGCTCAAATGATCGAGTTATCAAAGAAATTTTCCGTTCAGGTTCTTGATAAATCGCAAAGACACGTTGCTGAGATATTTGGCTACAATTCAAGCAGAAATTATGATAAATTTTCCGAGGTAAAATGGTTCAAAAGTGAAAAGCTGGGTCTTCCTATCATTGAAAATATCATAGCTTATTTTGAATGTGAACTTGCAGGAAGGTTGCAATCCGGTGATCATGTTATATACAATGGAATTGTTGTAAATCACAGGTTGCTCAATCCAAATGGTGAGCCGATCGCATTCTTGATGAGGGACTGGTTTTGAAAATTGATCCTATAAAGGAGAATTTGCGTATGTTCATTCAGGTTGTGAAAGGGGTATATGTGAACAGAGATAGAATCAGAGCCATAATACCAATTGACGAAGTGACTGCAAAAAGGATGAAAGAGACTGCGAGTTATTCAAACAAAATGTTCAATTTAACTTATGGTTCGCAGGCAAAATGTGCTCTAATTGTTGATAGTGGCCACATTCTAATCCTTGGGGAGAAACCACAAAAAGTTAAGCAGAAACTCTTTAAAAAGAGAGATTCGGATCAGCGTTGACCTCTAAGGAGCAAAGTTCGCCTCTTTCGAAAAGTTCGATTGCGGCACGTGCTATCATGGCCGCATTATCTGTGCATAAAACTTTTGGAGGGATAAAAACTTGTAGCCCCAATTCTTTAGCTCGCCTTTTGAACTCTTCTCGCAATCTTTCGTTTGCAGCAACACCACCAGTCACAACAATTTTTTTGCACTTTTTTGACTCGGTGGCTTCAACGGTTTTCTCAACAAGAACTTTCACTACAGCCTCTTGGAAAGAGGCAGCAACGTCTTCCTTACAGGCATCCGGATTCTTAGAAAGTGTGTGAAGAACGGATGTTTTCAAACCGGAAAAGCTGAAATTCAAGTTCCCTTTCTCCATAAGTGCTTTTGGAAAGAGAAATTTCTCTGGGTTGCCATTTCTGGCTAGTTTTTCTATGATCGGTCCACCGGGATAACCCAAGTTCAAAAGCCTTGCTACCTTGTCGAAAGCTTCACCTGCAGCATCATCAACAGTTCGACCGATCAACTTAGGCCTTAAAGGATCATCTTCAAAATAAAGTAATTCAGTATGACCCCCAGAAACTATGAGTGCCACGAAAGGAATACTAAGCTCTGGAAAGGCAATTTTTGCCGAATAGACATGACCCAAAAGGTGATTTACTCCCACAAGTGGTTTGTTTAAAGCTATTGATAAACCTTTTGCAAACGATAGACCGACAAAGAGAGCACCTATCAGCCCGGGGCCTATTGTAACAGCAAGTGCATCAATTTCACTCAAAGCAATACCGGCTTCTTGAATGCTTTGCTCGAAGATCACCGGAAGATTTTTCAGATGATGTCTTGCTGCTACTTCCGGAACTACGCCACCAAAAGGAGCATGAATGGTAACTTGCGATAACACAACATTGGACAGAATATCGTTGTTTTTGACAACTGCTACAGATGTTTCGTCACAGGAAGTCTCGATTGCTAGAACTGTCGGCACTTATGCTATCTCCCTTATTATTAAGCGGGGTGTTTCCTTCCCTTCAACAACTTCTTTTGTGATTATAACTTTTTCAACGTTTCTTGCTGAAGGTACTTCAAACATGACGTCCATCATTATTTCTTCTATCACGCTTTTTAACGCTCTTGCACCCGTTCCTCGTGCTAAAGCTTTCTTTGCAATGGCGAACAAGGCGTCCCTAGTGATTTCAAGTTGTATATTGTCTATTTCAAGTAATTTCTTATACTGCTTAACAATGGCGTTTTTCGGTTCTTCCAAAATTCTAACCAAGTCTTCTTCTGAAAGGTCGCTTAACGGTGCTATAACAGGGAACCTGCCAACAAATTCCGGAATCATTCCGTACTGAACCAGATCGTCTGGAGTAACATGTGCGAGGATTTCACCAAGTCTCATCTGCTTTTTGCTTTTGATTTGGGCGCCAAATCCCATTGATGAATCTAGAATCCTTCGTTTTATTATTTCTTCTAATCCATCAAATGCACCGCCCACAATAAATAGAATGTTGGTTGTGTCAACCTTTATGAACTCTTGATAAGGATGTTTTCGTCCTCCTTGTGGCGGTACGTTTGCAATTGTCCCTTCAACGATTTTCAACAACGCTTGCTGGACACCTTCCCCAGAGACATCTCGTGTAATAGAGGGATTGGGGGATTTTCTTGCTATTTTATCGATTTCGTCAATGTAAATAATCCCGTACTGCGCGCGTTCTATGTCAAAGTTTGCCGCTTCAAGTAGCCTCAGCACCACGTTCTCCACATCTTCTCCTACGTACCCGGCTTCAGTTAATGGAGTTGCATCAGCAATAGCAAATGGTACATCCAAGATCCTAGCCAAAACCCGTGCAATCAAAGTTTTTCCGCTTCCTGTTGGGCCTATCAACATGATGTTGGATTTTTCTATCTCAACGTCTTCAGTTTCAGATAAGTGAAACACTCTTTTGTAATGGTTGTAAACCGCCACAGAAACGGCTTTTTTGGCTTGCTCTTGGCCAATGACATACTTGTCAAGCTCAGCTTTTATCTGAGCCGGTGTTGGTAGCTGACGTGGACCACCTTTCTTGATTCTCTTATCAGCTTTCAAAAGGTCATGAAAAAGTTCAACACATTCGTTACATATGTAGGCCGAAGGACCTGCTATTAATTTGTTTACAGCACTGGCAGGTCTCCCACAAAAAGAACAAAACTTCTCAGCCAAATCTTATTCCCTCCGTACAAATTTTTTTCGCTTCTATTTTAATACACAATCTCAACTTTTGGGTTAATGAAATTTCACAATAATCATTCACTCACGTTTTGATTCGTGCTCAAATTCCAAAGTTTTACTGATAAATCTTCCTGTTTGAGCCAATATCCATCAACCAAACCCTTTGAAGATAATTTGCCAATTTCTTTTTTGAACCACTGCGGTATCGTTGCATAACCAATTATCGCTAAAGCTGTGCCAGGTAAAGGCATAAAGCTATGTGCGTGAATTTTGCAACCCATCTTGATCAATTTTTTGACAAGCTGAAGTGTTTGAATTCTATCTTCATCTGTTTCGAATGGAAAACCAAAGATGAAATCAACGGATGGTTGAAAACCGTTTTTCAAAATCGTCTCAGCTGCTCTAAGAACTATATCAGCATCATGTCCTCTTCTAATTTCTCTCAAAATTCTATTGCTACCACTTTGGGCTCCAATTTTAATCGTTTTGTTGTTTACATATTTTTTGATTGCTTTCATCATGTCATCAGTAACTGATTCGGGTCGTACATCAGATGGAAAAGTTCCAAAGTATATTTCTCGCACACCAATTTTTCTCAAGTTGAACAGCAGTTCTTCGACAAGATTAGGATTTGGTGTTATACCGTCTTTGGAGCCGTAGCCAAATACATTGGGCGAAATGAATCGAACAATATACTTATTCTTGGTAACACCAAGTTTGGAATAATGAACAATACTATCAACACTTCGATGTCTCGGTTTTCTGCCGGATATCAAAGGGGTAGCACAGTAAGCGCAGTTGAAAGGACATCCTCGTGTTATCTCGATAGGCATGAACAGATTCATATCTGGGCAAAAAGGAGGATAATCATCTAAGCTCAAAGAAGAACTGGTACCGTCAAACAGCTTGTGCCTCTCGCCACTCAAAAAGTTCAGCAAATTTTCTTCGCCATCACCACGAAAGACCACGTCGAATCCCATCTGGGCTGTTGCTTCCGGTACTGCCGTAGCATGCGGCCCACCTGCTATTACAAAATAACCTTTGCTTTTGAGGATTTGTACCTCCTTGTACACCCAGTCAACATCAAAAGACATGAAGGAATAAACAATCACTGAATCAATAGAATGCTGGAGCACATCTGCTAAATTTCTCGCGAGATATATCTTGAAATCATTTTTTCTTTCATGCACAGTAGCAATCAATGGTATTATGCTGTATCGATTTGTTTTTGTAATTCGGAATACAAGTTTCAAGGTTGAACCCCCATAAAGGAAAAAAACCAATCCAAGAATATTTCAAAACTCAAAAGAGATCTGGTAGAACTCTTAATTTCCATATCAAGTGTTTGCAACCTAAGTAGGATTTCCTCAACCTTTTCAAACGTGTAGATTTCCATGTGATTGATAACTTTCCCACTTTGACCTTTGAACTCGAAACCGAGGAATCTTGCAATTTTTGGTATTGGCATCGAAAGGTTATTCGAGAAGTTTTTTACATCGGGCCAACTGTACTTAGTTTTTCTCGGAACCAGAACGATCACTTTGTAAAGGTCAATGAAATGTTTCACCAAAGCAGAACAGACCAAAATTGGTTCGTATTCCCTCAAGCATCCTTCAATTGATTCAAAAGCTAACTGAGGATTTAAACCAGAGGTGGCAAAACAAAATTCATCGATTTGCGCTTTAGAATAGTCAAAAACGATTTTTTCCACTAATTGCTCGTCAACAGATTCTGCAACGTTACGCAGCTTTTCGATTTCTCTCTCAATCAAGAGATCATTATGCCCGGTGAGTTTTAAAAACTTTCTGACGGCTTTTTCGTCAGCTCTTAGATTGTATTTTGCCAACCGTTCCTTTGTGTACTTTATCCATTCCTCATCTTGCCATTGCTTTGGGAGCTCAAAGACGACTGTTTCAACACCTTTTATGGGTTGAAGCGTTCGAACTATGATTTTGAGGTGAATATTTTGCCCTGCCTCCTCTAGAAAAGTTTCCCTGTCAGCTTTTTTCCAGTTATCAAAGTCTACAATGTCTATCAACGAGTTTACTAACAGAAAACTTGCCTGCTTAACCAGATTAATTGCTTTTTCTACTTGTGACGAATCAATGGCTATTCTTTGCAGTCCTTCTTCATCGCACGTTTTCTTTACATATTCGTCTTTTAATACATATGCGTCTCCGGCGACACAAATAAGAGACATTTGACCACCTTTCTACAACTTCTTGAAAAAATTCGTCATAGGTAGGTTTAATTCGTATCCGAGAGTAACCTTGCTCAATTTGATCACTGGTGGAAGTTGCTTTCTTTTGTATTCACTTGTTCTAAGCATTTCATAGGTTTTATCCACTACTGCTGCATCGTATCCGAATTGAATTATTTCGTCCCTGCTCTTACCCTCTTCTATGTAAAGATCAAGTACAGAATCCAGTAACTCGTACGGTGGTAGTTTCTCTTGATCGTATTGACCAGGCCTGAGTTCAGCTGTCGGAAGTTTTGTGAAAACTCTTTCAGGTATCACTTTTTTTCTCTTTTCATTGTACCACCGTGCAAGTTTGTAAACCTCGGTTTTATACAGATCGCCTATGACTTCTAGAGCACCCGCTGTATCACCGTATAAAGTACAGTACCCAACCGCAGCTTCACTTTTGTTACCAGTTGCGAGGATCAACCATCTAAATCTGTTTGAAAGCGTCATCAATATGGTTCCTCTTATTCTGGACTGCAAATTTTCTTCGGCAACAGTTAACTTATCATCTTTCACAATATCTTTGAAATTTTCAATGAAGGTGTCGAACATAGGCTTTATAGGGATTGTAAGTGACTTTATGCCAAGATTTTGTGATAGCATAAGGGCATCTTCAATGCTTTCTTTTGATGTAAACTGCGATGGCATCAGCACTCCAACAACATTTTCTGCCCCCAGAGCTTCAGTTGCTATTACAGCAACCAGTGACGAATCTATCCCACCGCTCAAACCGAGTGCTGCTTGTGAAAATCCGTTCTTGATGGCATAATTTTTCACACCGGTTTTCAAAGCATCGAAAACTTCTTCTTCAAAGCATGCAAAAGATGGATTAGAAAACTGTTTATCGATATCGACAGTCAGAACAGACTCCTCAAATTGTGGTGCCTTTTCGTAGCTTCCATCCTTTTTTACAACGAGACTTTGCCCATTGAAAACCAAACCGTCTTGTGATCCTGCTAAGTTCACTTGTATAACCGTTGAAGACCGATTAACGGCTATTTTTCTCAGCTCTTCCAGTTTCTTTAAGCCAATTTTCTTGTGGTAAATGCCTATAGCGGGATTGATGATCAGACTCTGTTCTGGTGCTTGAGTTGCAGCATTAATGTCAACTGTGATAAACAATTTCTTCCCCATAAATTCAATTGTGAAAGTGGGTTCACCTTTTTCAAAATACTCACTCTCGTCAAAGACAGGTAATTTGTCCAGTTTTGCTTTTCCACAGTAACCAATCACGTGCCCTTTGTTGATTACAAGAGCACCAGTTTGGTAACTTCCTTGATAGATAAATGGAGTTCCAAGGACGATTAGCGAATTTACTTGGGAAGATTCACGAACAATCAAGTGAATGTTTTCGTTTAATTCTTTCCAAAATGTGGAATACTTTAGCAAATCCTTGGGAGGAAAGCCTGTTGTGCTGTAGAGTGGAAATATTAGAATTTCATCTTTCGATGTTCTTAAAATATCCATAATTCTTTTGCAATTTGCTTCTATAAACCCAACTATCGGATTAGGTTGTACCAGTGTTATTTTTGTGCTCAATTATCTTCCTCCTTTCAATTGTCTGATCTGTGAAATAAGGGAATCAATCTTAGCTTCGACCGATGGTGAGAACGGGTTTCCGTCAACCTCAATTGCAATAAATGGCAGAGGCTTACCAAGGTTTCGACGCTTGTCTTCTATGGCTTTTTTGATTATTGCCTCAGAGATTCTACTTGGCATGCATCCAAAGGGGCCTATCGATATAACTCCGTTGTAGTATTCTCCAATTTCAGCCAGAGAGCTACCAATTGTTAGAATAGCTTCACCTGTCAAGCTTGGATTCAAATATCTGGAGGCAATTTCAACCAAATGTTTTACGTCAACCATTCGAGTGTCTGATATGCCAGCGCGCGCAAAAATCGATTTGACTCGTCTTTCAAAGTACCTCTTAATTTGAATTTCGATAAGTTTTTTCAAACGTTGAGCGTAAGTTGACTGCTTACTGGTAAGTTTTTTTAAGAATATATAATCGGTGTAGTAAATCCATTCATGTATTGGCGAAATTTGCATGATAATTCCTTCATCAGCAAGAATTCTTTCCAAATTTTTCCTACTGAATTCATCCCATCTGACGTAGATTTCCCCGGTCAGTAAAACTCTGGGCATTTCTTTATATTTTTGTGAATAATTAAGTCTCTGGAGATCTTGGGAAATTAACTTCAAAGTCTCAAAAAGTTCGTTTGTAGTTGAGTTCTTCAGAGCATCAGTTATCATTTTTTCGTGTTTCCTTATCAGTTCCGTTCTCTGTCTCTCGTCTTTGCATAGGGCAAGTAATGAGTTCTTGATATTCGAATAAACATCGGCTATTAATACAGCGATCCACGCTCTAAGCGTGAATTTTGCACCTAGACCTCCATAAGCATTCTCTGAGTTTAAAGATAACAAAGTCACATTTGGCACGTTGTTTTCGGCTATCCAGTTTTTCATGAAAACACTGTATTGACCGAATCGGCATGGACCACTCGTAGTAGGCATGAAATACAAAGTAAGTTCTCTATCAGAACGCTCTGAAAGATATCTGATGAGACTTCCAAGTGTCAGCTGAAGTGGTAAACATTCTTTTGACAACGAGTTACCCTTTCCTATTTTGTATTCGATTTCACCCATCGGTGGACAAACATAAGTTTTCAGCCCAAATTTCTCAAAAACAGAAGCCAGGCATGAAGCGCCAAAGGCTCCCATTGTTGGGAAGACCAGTTTCACTCTCTCGTCCGTCCATGGAATCATCTCTCCATTTTTTTTGATAAAAACACCAGTTTTATCAATCTTGGTGTCAATAACACTTGTTTTTTCCGTGCTTGACTCAAAAGTTTTTCCCCTTCGCAATCTCACAATGTCAAAGAATGCTTCCAATCTTGTCTCGATACCGGTATCTGATGTATGACTGTCAAGCTCTAGTATCAATGCCGGTTTGCCTTTCATTACGTATTTAAAGTATGTCAGAATAAACGAATCAGGACCGCAACTGAAGTTTGTTATATAAACTGGGTATAAATTCGGATGCTTTCTAACGAATCTTGCCGCTTTTAATATCATTTCACCCCATGCCCAATACATCCCCTCAAATCCCTGTTCCTCCTCATATGGTAAGGCGTCGAAACTTATGACAGGATACCCATAACTTGATATTTTCTTAGCAATGTTTAAATTAGCGATACTTGAGAAGGCATTGTAGGATCTACCAAAGATTACGATACCAATGCGATCACTGGTTTCTTTCAAGAACTTTTCTCCAAGTTCTTTCAACTGCTTTTCGTATTTCTCTTGTGCTTGAATCGCACTTTCAAAGGCATGTTTTACACTTTGTGCATCAATTCCAATTGGTTCAAACATATTGCATATCTCTTTGAAAATTTGCTCTTTTGAGTCAGTGAAATCAATTTTGCATGTCAGCACTTTGAAATCATTAAGATCTGGGATATCTGCCAAAAGCCAATCTAGTTCACTTTGAACGAAAGGACATATTGAACCTTTCGTATTGGAATTCTCGACTCTCAAAGCCCTTATTCTTGGTATGAAAATATAGTCGGGTTTCTTTGCTATTAACGAAAGCATGAATCTGTGGGAAAGTTCCACTGGGAAACAAAATTCAGATCCCATGAATTCGTTCGCTTCTTCTTTCACTTTATCTGGAAGGACCACATCAAATCCAAGCTCCGTAAACAGAGTGGAGAAAAATGGGAACATTGAATTCATTACAAAGGATCGACTAATACCAACTGATCCTTTCTTTTCCTTTGGTTGCCTAATTTCAAATACGAGATTTTCTCGAAGCTCAGTGTAATCTGTCGCCTGGTTTTGAAAATCAATTCTAACACTTTCGTATTTGTTGCAAGCGCCTCCAAAAGGAATTTTCTTTCCATCTATTTCAAGCAAGCTTATTAAGCATTTTCTATCACAATTTATGTTTCCACCGGTACAAACGAAAGGTTTAAGATATTTAACTTGGCGTGCAATTAGTTCATCTAAGTTGAAGGATTGTTTCTGCAGAACATTCTTTTCGATGTTCTCCAAAGTTATCAATGCCACGCCATAAGCTCCCATTAATCCAGGTTCTGGTGGTACTATAACTTCCTTACCTGTCAGGGCCGCTATTGCATACGGAACAGCTTTGTTGTAGCATGTTCCGCCTTGGGCAAAGAGTTTCTTTCCAACAGGTCTGTTGCCTTTGACTCTATTTATATAGTTCATGCACACAGAATAAACAAGGCCAGCGCAAATGTCTTCATGACTTATGCCTTCTTGAATTGCAGTTTTTATATCACTGCTTATGAATGCAGCGCATTGATCGCTGAAATTCGGAGGATTTTTGGCTTTCATTGCGTAATCAGCTATCTCGGTGTAAGCAATACCAAGAGATTCCTTAGCTGCTTCTTCAAGGAAGGAACCAGTTCCAGCAGAGCAAGCTTCATTCATAGCATAATCATAGGGTGTGCCATCACTTAGATATGTATACTTGGCATCCTGTCCACCTATTTCAAAAATTGTGTCAACTTCCTTATCAAAAAAAGCCGCTGCTTTTGCATGTGCCATTATTTCGTTGTAAATTGCGCTTGTGCGTGCATGCAATCCCACTATTTTCCTACCCGATCCTGTAATTCCAATTCCGATAATCTTTATTGGGACATTTATTTGGTTTTTTATTTGTTCATAACATTTCTTCGCTGCACTAATTGGATCGCCGAGAGTTCTCAGATAACTGCTTGCAACAATTGTTTTATCCTTGATTTTAATCAGAACGGCTTTAGTCGTTGTTGAGCCAACATCTACACCTAATACGCATTCATCATTCTCCTCCAAAACACCGCGTTTCATTTCCTTAAACTGAACAAGCGAAGAAAAGTTCGTTAATGGCTCTAGTCTGGTGAAAACTGAGGGAAGTTTGCTTGGTATTAGAGTGGCTTTTTTAACTGGTTGTGGGTTGGTTTCTTTGACCCATAGATAAGCTCCAAAAGCCTCAAAATAGCTTGATTCCTCGGGTATAGTTATCTCCAAATGACCGTCAAGGTGCCTCAACATAAGCTTATTTCTCGTAACTCCTCCAACGATCAGAAGCTTTCTGACCTTTGCTATTCGTGCGAGCTGAAGAATTTTATCTGCCATCACTTTTCCAAGTCCACCCAATACAGCTTCCTTTGGTACTCCTCTATTTAAAGCATGTGTACAATCGCTTTTACAGAACACCGTACAGCGTGCAGACAACTTGTACACGTCGTTTGAATCATTCAGTTTATCAAGTTCTGTAAGTTCTATTCCCATTCTTCTTATTTGTTGAACGAAGAAATCACCAGTTCCAGAAGCACACTTGCTACCAGTATAGACACTGTTTACATGGCCATGATCATCAAGCTTGTAAAGTATGAAGTTCTCTGCTCCGGCTGTAACTATGGCCTCATAATCACCATATTTCTTTCTTAAGGCATTGTAAGCTCGTTGACAAGCCTCGGCTTCTGAAATTCTTGGAGCGTTGAAGAATCTTCTAAGTTTTCGACCCGTTATGGCTATGGAAAGCTCATCTGAAAAGTTCTCAAGAATTTGGCGAACTACCTTTATGGGATCTCCATTGTGTGGAATCCATAGATTAAAATTCTCATCTGAATAAACTGAAACGCTGCTGGAACCCACACAAAGGCCAACTTTCATTCTTTTCATCACCTCTTAAGGTCCAGTTCCCTCACATATCTTGCTAGATAATTTGCTATGTTTTTGACTTCTAATTCATCCCGCCCCTCAACCATAATTCTTACAAATTTCTCTGTACCAGATGCTCTTATAACAATTCTATAACCAGGTCTTTCTAACAAAGAGATCTCTCTCAATAGTTCTTCATTTTCAGCTACTGTTTTATCCTTAACTTCCACGTTTATCATGATTTGCGGAAAGTCAACAATCATTTTCTCTAATTCTGTTGCCTTCCGACCGGATTTAACCATGACAGAGAGAAATTCCAAAGCCGTTATTAATCCGTCACCAGTAGTCGATCTATCCAAGAAAATTATATGGCCGGATCTTTCTCCCCCTAGATTTGAGTTTGTTTCGAGCATTTTTTCAAGTACATACCTGTCCCCTACCTTAGTTCTTAGCATTTTGATACCCTTCTCACTCAGGAAAGTTTCTAAGCCAAGGTTACTCATAATTGTTGCAACGACGATGTTGTTTCGAAGACGTCCTTCTTGATGCATTTGCAGTGCGACCGTTCCAATTATTTTGTCACCATTTATTTCATTACCGCTTGGACTGAGAAGAATGCATCTGTCAGCATCTCCATCGTGTAAAATTCCTAAGTCATAGCCGTCTATGTATTTTGCCAAAAAGTCAGGATACAAAGAACCACAATTTTCGTTTATATTTCGACCATTTGGATTGGTTGCGTATGTGTCAACTTTTATACCAAGTTCATTCAGTACCCTTGGTGTTGTTTTGTAAGCTGCACCATTTGCAGCATCCACAGCAACTCTTAGACCTTGGAAATCTATTTTTTCATACATCTTCTTTACTGCGTTAATGTATATCTCTTCTGCCTGAGGAAAATCCACAACTTTTCCTTTCAAAGACGTCTGATTGAACCAATTTGAACTTTCTATCATCTGTTGTATTTGATCTTCCTCTTCATCTGGTAGTTTGTAACCAGATCTAATGATTTTTATTCCGTTGTATTCATAAGGATTATGAGAAGCCGATATGACAATACCTACACACTCAAGTGATTTTGTCACCAAAGCTGCGGCAGGTGTTGGAAGAATTCCAGCAAGCAATACAGTTGCGCCGCTTTTTGTTAAACCTGAAACTAGCGCCTGTTGTAGTAATTCTCCAGATTCTCTGGTATCTCTTACAACAAGGAATTGTTGGTCGCGATGTTTTTCACCCAATGCTCTGCCGATTTTAAAAGCCAGTTCCTCAGTCAATTCCTCGCCAAATATTCCTCTTATTCCATCTGTACCGAAAAGTTTGTTCATTTCTTCACTCCTTTCAATAGCTCATTAGCTTTGTTCAATTCACCTTGTTTTCTATAGATTTCAGCAAGCAATTCTACGATTTTTTGCTTGTACGGTAAATCTATAAGATTGATATATTGTTCTAAGACTAACTTTGCTTCGTTGACACGGTTGGAATTGACTAAAGATAAAGATAGAAGATAAACGATTTCCGCGGTTTTGGGATCATCTTGTTCAATTTCCGATAAGGCTCGCTTGAAAAAATCAGCAGCTAATGAATAATTTCCAAGGTTGAACTCGGAAACACCGCGATTGTAGAGATCCTGTAATTTTCTTTTTTGAAGATTTTTCTTCAGATATTGGAGTTCGTCTAGCTTGTACAAATCCATATACTTCAAGAATTCATCATATTTTTCCATAGCAAAAAGTTCGTATGCTCTAACAATTCTTCTTGTTTTAATTAGTTGAGATCGTTGCGTTTTGTACATGTACAAGGAAGTCAGAAACATTAGCGCGAAAATTGTTAACAGTATCAAGAAAAATTTTTCTCTACTTTTCATACAACTTCCCATTCTTCACCCATGAGAATTACTCTCTCAGAATTCCTGGCAGGCAAGGATTTGCCAATGAATTCTATTTCAACTCTTTCGTGCTGCTCAATCTTAACTATTCTATAGCCAAGTTTTCTAAGTTCTTCCAAGATTTTGGACATTTCCTCGTAATTACATGTGATTCGATAACGGAAGAATTTTTCAATACTGACTATTTTTGCTTTCAAAACAGCCTCTTTTGTTGCATCTTTATAGGCCTTGATCAGGCCGGTTATACCCAGTTTCACACCGCCAAAATATCTGACTACTACACATAGAACATTTATCAGCTTGTAGGATCTTAAGACGTTTAGGATCTGAATTCCTGCCGTACCTCTTGGTTCTCCTGCATCTGAAAAAGCTTCCTCCAATTTGTCATTGAGTAACCGGTATGCCCAGCAAACATGGGTAGCGTTAGCATGCTTTTTTTTGATCTCTTTTTGTCTTTCAGAAACTTCTTCGTGGTTGCAGCATCTAATCAGATAAGAGTGGAAAACCGATGCTTTTTCTTTCAATTCGGCCTCGACCGGCTCCGCAATGCTAAGAATGCTGCAGGATTTATCACTCACCAAAACTCCACCTCTGGTTCTAATTGTACGCCATAGGTGGTCATAACCTTTTGTTGGATGAATTCCACCAGCGATCTTATATCCCTTGCAGTCGCGTCACCACTATTTACAATAAAACCTGCATGCTTCTTTGAAACCTCAGCTCCACCTATTTTGAAACCTTTTAAGCCAAGTTCCTCTATGGCCTTTCCAACGTAGAAATCTGGTCTTGGCCTTTTGAAAACACTTCCAGCACTTGGTTGGTCAAGTGGTTGAGTCTCAATCCGTCTCTTCAAGATACTTTCCATGCGCCGCATTATGGATTTCGAATCATCTGACTGTAATTTTAAAGCTACTCTGAGAATTATCCATTTTTTTTCTTGAAAGATACTCCACCTATAAGAAAAACTGAGTTCCTCTTTTCGCAAAGTAAAAATTTTCTCTCCGTCGAAAACTTCGGCAAATTCGATAAGTTGCCCAATTTCTCCACCATAAGCTCCCGCATTCATGTACACTGCTCCTCCGATTGTTCCAGGAATGCCGTAAGCGAATTCCAATCCCGAAAGGCCAGCTTCTGCTGCGACTTTGCAAAGAGTAAGCAAGGTGGTTCCAGCTTCACATATCACTACATTGTTATCCACATTTATTTTTCGTAGCTCTAAAGTTGAAATAACTACTTCGATTCCATTATCTGGTGCAATTATATTTGTCCCTTTTCCTAAAATTCTAGCTCCGGGAAACTGCTTGTAACAACAAGTGAAAGAGTCAACATTCAACGGCTCAATAAAAATTTTTGCAGGACCACCTACACGCATACTGGTATGAAGGCTCAAAGGTTCGTTGAAAATGAATCTGCACAACGAATTGTTCATAGATTCTATACCTTTCGAACGTGATTAACAAAACTTTCTACGTCGTTTGTGATGACACCATCAATTAAATGACTTATCTTGTCAAACTTTTCAATATCATCGAGCGTCCAAATGTATATTCTAACCTTGTTTTGTTTCGTCATTTCACATATTTTTGAAAAGATTGGTGGATAATCAGCCAGTTGGTGTGGCAAGTGCATTGAATAAGGTTTGTGTGAAAGTAGATTTCTTATTAAATCAATGGGATTATTCCTGAGTTCCTCGCCAACTAGGAAGCCGAATTTAAAGTCGCTGTGTTTTTGAATTAACTCAGATATCAATTCGTGGTCGAAGGATGAAATCACGGTTTGCTCAACAAGACCGTATTTTTTTATCAAGAAAATAGCTTGTTCCGATACTTCCCTTTCTTTGAACTCTGCATTGATTATCTTTCCAACCGGTACAATTTTCAATACCTCTTCAAAAGTTGGTACTTTTTCTCCATTTGACATGAATTCTTTGAGTTCTTTCAGTGTTAGTTCTTTGACCTTTTTTGAAACATTGCAGAAGCTTTCCAAATTGTCGTCGTGAATAACCACGACCGTGCCGTCTTTGGTCATCCTCAAATCTAGCTCTATACCATCAGCACCAAACTGGAAAGCTTTTTGAAAGGCGGTAAGTGTGTTCTCTTTAAATCTTTTTGAATATCCTCTGTGTCCAAGGATTACCAATTGAATCTACCCCCAATCTTTGCAAAAGTATCCATCATGTAAGACGCGAATTGTTCTGTATTTTCTTTCCCTTCCACAATGAATAACCAGCGGTTTTTCCACCAACTAACGATTTCCTTGCCAGAGCTTCTTGTACTGTACAAACCACTTGTTGGAAGATCAATATAAGTTCTGCAACTCCATATTCCAAAGTTTTTCGCAACCCGGTTCCAATACTTCCGTGGTGATTCATCATAAAACTTAAAAGCATACACTAAAAATGTTTTGCCTCCTTTGTTGTACAACGCTATCATGCCTTTTGCTTGTATGTTCTCGTATCCATCAACATCGTCGATGAACATTAAAGAGTATGAATCTTGAATAACTTTCAAAGCTGAAGAAAGCGAAAAAGCTTCAGGCGGAACATGAACAGGTCGAAGCATACACCCTGTAAGCAAAAGGACCAAAGTTATTGAAAATATAAAAATCCTTTTCATTTACGGCACCTCCTCAGCAAGGAATGAATTTCGCAATAAAGTCT
Organism: Pseudothermotoga sp.; assembly: GCA_041640575.1. GTDB lineage: Bacteria > Thermotogota > Thermotogae > Thermotogales > DSM-5069 > Pseudothermotoga. The sequence goes on from JBEPZZ010000012.1 coordinate 19,044, forward strand.
CTTCAACCGTTCCCCAATCCATATGTCCTGGAAGAATAATTTCATTTTTATCTGTTTCTCGCAGAATCTTTGATAGCCAATTAATGGTCTTAGTCATTGCTTTTTCATCGGAGCCAGGTAAGTCTGTTCTCCCGATTGTTTCCAGAAAAATTGTGTCTCCGGTGAACCACATTCCATCTACCTTGTAAATCAACGAACCTGGGGTGTGCCCTGGTGTGCTTAAAATCAAAATGGATAGCCCCGCGATTTCAAGCTTTTCTTGCGTCAGTATTTCACAATTTTCTTGATTGTAGACAAATTTTGTAGAAAAAAGTGGTGAAAGATTCTGCATTGGATTCTTTAAGGCAGATGCATCCTCTGACGAGATGAACACTTTTTGAACTTTTAGCTCATTTAAACCACACATATGATCGAAGTGACCATGCGTCAATAAAACAATGCATTCATCCTTGATAAAAGAACCAATCCCATAACCAGGATCAATTACTAAAATAGGCTTTGTCCCGAAAAAATAAGTATTGGTACCTATTGGACCAGTCTGAATGCAAAACAAGTTATCCTTTATTTTATGTAGTTTCATTTTACCCTCCCAGATTTGTTATAATCCTAACATGAGACTTATTTTTCTCATGATAATGATACCACTGGTTAGTTTTTCGGTTAATGTCATCTTCACACCTTTGGAAGATCTTTCCCTGCTTTTAGGTCCTATGCTTAGAGCTGAGGAATCAATTTTTATGGTAACTTACTCGCTTGATCACCCACTGATTATTGAAGCTTTGGAGAATGCGTGGAAATCAGGTATTGACGTTAGAGTAATCAGCGAGGTTCCTCCGTCAAATGCGCACTTTCCGGTCCAGATAGATGCTGAAAGTTCTTTGATACATATGAAGTTTGTCGTCATAGACGGCTCAATCCTCATTATTGGTTCGTCGAATTTCACAGCAAGCAGCTTGCACCAGTTTAAGAATGATATATTGGTTTTTGAAGATGCATCACTGGCAAGTCACTTTGTGAGTTTCTTCATGGCCCTGTGGGACGAAAGAATACCTCTTTTGAATGTTAGAAGTAACAAAATCTTTATCACCAATCACCAGTTAGAGCTTCTAGTTCTTTCAGAAATTTCAAAAGCTAGGAAATCCGTGAAGGTAATGATGTTCGCTTTCACTCACCCAAAAATTTGGTCGACGTTAAAAGTTCTTTCCTCTAGAGGTGTAAAAGTCGAAATTTTGGTTGATAAATGGTTTTTCAAGAATTCAGATCTATCTAAAATGCCTTTTTCTGGTTTTAATGTTAAGCTTTTTAAAGACTTCACTGTTCATAGTAAAGTGTTTATAATTGACGACAGCGTGGTAATAACTGGTTCGGCAAATGCAACAGTAAGTGCTTATTCGAAAAATGCAGAAGTGATATTGTTGATAAAAGACAAAGATATTGTGGAAAAATATCTAACCTACTTTGACAGTGTCTGGCAAGGAGGCGAAGAACGTTGAAGATCTTTGTTTTTGATCTCGATGGAACTATTTTGCAGGATTCTCATTCCATACACCCTTTGAACCATAAAGCAATATATGAATTGATCAAATGCGGCAAAGAAGTTGTTTTTGCTAGTGGACGTATGCTTCCATCCATTCAGAAACTGCTTTCAAAATATTTTGATACAGATTTTCCGATCATAGCTTATAACGGGACTGTTATATGGATTCCTGGCTTGGGTAAGATTCTGGATATTAAAGTTGACACAAATGATGCAATCGAAGTCATAAAGTTTTTGAGAGCTTTGAAAATTCACAGGCAAGCTTATATAAATGACAAATTGGTTGTGGAAGAGAACAACCAGTATGCACAAGCTTACAGCATTCATTCGCAGATTGAGCTGACAGTTGTCGAAGATCTTGTAGAAGAAATTAAACGTTCAGGTACGAACAAACTTCTTGCGATTGCTGATTCTGATGTGCTTAATTCAATTTTACCGGAACTTCGATTGAAATTTCCAAATCTCAAGATTTTCAAGTCTTTTGACACTTATCTTGATTTTGTTCCGGCTGGTTTTGACAAAGGTACTGCGTTAGAGCTTATTGCTCAGATCAAAGGCTGGAATTTGAAAGAGGTAGTGGCTTTTGGTGACAACGACAACGATATTTCTATGTTAAGTGTTGCTGGATATGCTGTTGCAGTTGCAAATTGTACGAATGCATTGAAGGAGGTTGCAGATGTTATTGTTGAGAGCAACGATAAGGGTGGCCCTGGTAATTTTATTCTTGAAATGCTCAATAGTGGCAAATGGGATTGTAATATCAAGGAGTCTAGAGAGATGTGATAATGAATGCATACTTGACCTCCCACTCCAACAAATACTGAAAGATGTTTCCTTGCTTTCTTTAGGGTGCAACCAAAATCTAGAAGTAGCTCGGGATGTGGGACATGTCGTTGGAATGATAGCACGGTTTTACGGATACCAGTACGTCGTGATAGGAACCCTGGATTTGCTGAGTGAAAATGATTTGGATCCACTAGGGAAAATATCCCGTTCTCCTTATATAAGTGCTCAGGTCATAATGAATCTGGCTGATGGTTTGGTAAACAGTGGCGTACTACCTATTTTAAGAGCTAGAGAGAAAGTCAATCAGGATTTGGTTAGAATATTAATCAATAGGAAGGCAATCTATCCTGTTTTTGTTCAGAATAAAGATATGATTGTGGAGTTGGAGAAACTAGGTTACAAAGCAACTTTTGTACTTCCAGATGGTTCTTTAAAAGGCAGATTGCCTTTTTTGAAAAATTCTCTTGAAATAGATCTCTCGGAAGTGGAAATTGTTCGAAAAAAGGTCCTCTCGGGCGCGATTGTTTTACTCGGAAGGGCTAGCAACGAAATCCACGTCAACAAACCTTTCGAGAAATCCGGAGTTCTTGTCTTTTCAAATGAAGACTGGTTGATCGAACTTGCCAATCAAGTTTTACAAGGATTAAAATCACCCACGGGACGTTCGCCTTGATAAAAGGCAAACAGCATAGCACGAGATTCCATCTTCGCTCTCAAATCCCAATTTATTTCCACTTTTGAATTTCACGTTAACCTGTGTAGGTTCAATTCCCATCCTTTCGGCTAAGGATGCAATCATTGCTTCTCTGAAATTGGCTAACTTTACCTTGCCACAAATAACAGTGCTATCAATGTTGATTACTCTCCAACCTTCTTTTTCAACGATCTTAACGACTTCGCCAAGCATTTCAGCACTCGACGTTCCCGGTGCAGTGGTTGCTTCCGGAAAGTATTCTCCTATATCACCGAGGCTTGCTGCACCTAAAAGTGCATCAATTATAGCATGGCACACTACATCTGCGTCAGAATGACCATCTAAACCATATTCCGAATCAATTTCAACTCCTGCAAGAATCAACTTTCTACCTTTTTTGAAAGGATGTCTGTCTACGCCAAACCCGATTTTCAGTTCCAATTTACTCAACCCCGTGTTCGATTTCGTAAAACGAAGCAGTTTCAGGCTCAAACATCACTGTGACTGTTCCAATTGGTCCATTTCGTTGTTTGCCTATTATTATTTCTGCCTCATGTGGTTCATGGATTTTATCGCTCTTCTTGTAATATTCATCTCTGTAAATGAACAAAACCGTATCTGCGTCTTGTTCAATGGCTCCAGATTCTCTCAAATCGCTTAAACGTGGCCTCTTATCTTCTCGAGTTTCGACAGCTCTCGAAAGTTGAGAAAGTGCGACAACAACAATGTTCAGCTCTCTTGCTAGTAATTTAAGTGAACGCGATATTTCTGAAATTTCTTGCTGCCTGCTTTCAGAGCTTCTCCCTTTCATGTGCATTAACTGGAGGTAATCAACGAAAATTACATCAACATTGTACTCTCTTTTCATTCGTCTGGCTTTTGCTCTTAAAGCCCTTGGATCCAAAGATGGTTCATCGTCAACAATGAGATTTGCTTTGTACAGTTTTGAGGCAGCTACCGTAAGTTTATTCCATTCATCGTTTGTCAGGTACCCTGTCCTCAGCTTATGTAAGTCAACACGAGCTTCACTACACAGAAGCCTTTGTGCCAATTGCTCTTTTGACATTTCCAAACTGAAAATTCCAGTTGGAATGTTGAACTTTACAGCCATGTTTTTTGCAATTGTGAGCGCTAAAGCTGTTTTACCGACCGAAGGTCGAGCTGCCACAACCACAAAATCAGATTTGTGGAAACCCGATGTCTGTCTATCAAGGATCTTAAGACCAGTAGGTAAACCACTTACAACAGCTCCTGGTTCCGCAGTGCTTGCTCTGCTTCTCAAGTCTTCGAGATTTTCAAAAACTTGATGCATTATGGCACCTATGTGTTCATAAGTTCTTGTTGCGCGAGATTCGGCAATCTCAAATACTACTCGCTCGGCCTGATCAAGTATGTCGTCTACCTCTCGCTCTTCGCGTGCCATTTCTTCTATTTTTCGTCCTGCTTCAATAAGGCTTCTCAATATTGCCTTGTCTCTAACTATTTGAGCATAGTACAAAGCATTTGCGGAAGTTGGGACTAACTCTGCAATACGTGCAACATCAAGTTCTGTGCCAACAAGTTTCATCCGCCCCGTTTTCTTCAGTTCTTCGCAAACTGTCACAACATCGATGGGTTCTCCTCTTTCGTAGAGTCTTTCCATGGCAACAAAAATTGCCTTGTGCTGCTGAGAACTGAAGTCATCACTTCTAAGTATTTCCATTACATCATTGATCACACTTGGGTCTATCAAAATACTGCCTATAACAGCTTCCTCGGCTTCAAGATTTTGAGGTATGTTCAAATCCATTCTAATCACTCCAAAAAAGATTGTATAACAAAATAAAATGGAATGACGGAGCATCAAAGCTCCGTCATCTGGTGGAGCCGATGGGATTCGAACCCACGGCTTCTACCTTGCGAAGGTAGCGCTCTCCCAACTGAGCTACGGCCCCACAAGCACTAATTATTATAAACTACCGCATATCTTAAGGCAATATATCGGGTGGATGCTTAGGCTTCTTTCGTGAGCCCACGGAGTATTATGGTTTGTAGACTGTTCATTGTTTCGGGATTCATGTTTGGATTGCTTACAACTTCAGCGATCATTTGTGCGGCGGCTTTCGGATCAACATCGGGATGTATTATCTGATTAGCTTTGCCTTCCTCGATCAGCTTCACAACTTTATCGAAGAAACTGTTATACCTTTCTTTCAATCTGGCTTTTAGTTTGTTACTCTCATCAGCATCTAGAATGGAGACCTTTTCCTTTTGTATGACTTTTGAGATTACTTTTCTGCTTGTGACGAAATCAATGTAAGCCCTCAGAAATCTTTTTATCTTTCGAATATAATAGTTTTCACCTTCTATTTCTCCAAAAATGTGATTTTCTAGCTCTTCCAAAGCTTTATTCCAAACTTCCTCAAACAAATTTTCCTTGCTTGGGAAATAGTAATATATTAATGCCTTGCGAACACCAGCTCTCTGAGCTATTTCCTCCATGCTAACGCCATCGAAACCCTTTTCAGAAAAAGACATCCTTGCTGCCTCAAGAATTTTATCTCTCGTATTTTTCATTATTTTCTCACTCCTTGCTGAGGCAAGGATGTGAGGGGGTAAATTTTCCCCCTCACTTCAATGTCTTATCGACCGCAAGTGCCTCTTCTCTGTTCATATAACGCTTCATTCGTGTTTCGTAGTTGTATATACCTCTGTTAACTGGATACTTATCAACATAACCGTGTTCGTACCACAGTTTGTCGGCAAATTTCTTCCATTCCTCGGCGAGGTTATCTATTTCTTGCGCTAGATCCGTCACAACCTTTTCGGAACCCTCATGCTGCGGTATCGCATTAAAGTGTTTAACCATGGCTCTGTAAACTTTTGGATTATCTATAATTGGGCAAGGTCTGAACAAATTATTTGAGTACGGAATCATTCTCTTGTTCGCCTCAAAGAACGGAGATTTGAAAATTTCAATCAAGGATTTTTCACGGATACTATCAACTGCAAACTGTTGGAAAACACAGGGTTCTACATAACCTTTCGCATTTACATGGAAATACTTTGCACCTGACGACAAGCATCCATGAGTAAGGAAGCCATGATTCCAGAAGTCAGCTACAAATGCGAACTTACCGCTAAGTCTCATTTCATCGTTTTTGAAAAATCTCTCATATCTTTGCTGTGGAGTTGGAACCAAGTCCATAGAAGCGTTCATAGCTACTGGCATATATTGGAATATCCATACATAAACTACTTGTTGTTCCTCGAGGAATTGCCAAAATTCATCTTTCATCAAAGTATCATGATTCATTCGCGTTGCAGTTACTGAAGCACCAAACGGGACTCCATGCCTTCTCAATCTTTCCCAAGCTTCTAGCACGCTCTTGAACACTCCGCGTCCCCTTCGCCAGTCTGTATCAAGTTCGAAGCCTTCTACAGATATTGCTGGAGTTGCGTTACCAAGTTCCGCAAGCTTTTTCGCAACTTCTTCTGTTATCAAAGTACCATTTGTGTACATCAAGAAGTAGTTGTCGTTGAATTCTTCCAAGATTTCTAACAGGTGTGGCCAGTAGAATGGTTCGCCACCTGTGATTACCCAGAAGTAAATTCCAAGTTCATTACCTTCTTTGATAATTTTTCTAACCTCATCTTTCGTTAGTTCATACTTTCTACCATAGAGACCTGCGTAGCATCCAACACAGTTCAAGTTGCAAGCATATGTTGGACTTATAACACCAAGCTTAGGAAGGACAACCTTGTGTTCATGCATCTTCTGCTGTCTGAGTGGCTCTCCGATGGCAAATTCATTAATGATCAAGTTATTTATAAGTTTTTCCACGCACTTTGGACTCAATCTCCGGAAAACTTTAACCCAGCTGGTGATCATGGGGTGCTTTTCTTTTGCCATTATGGCGAGCTTCTTCAATCCACTTTTCGCTGGTTCCTTCGTGAATGCACTCAGTGTTGAAAACAATTTATACAGTCCTTCTTCGTCCATGTTTCTCAAGACAGCTGAAACCATCTTTCCAGCTTGCCTGTAAATTATGCCCTTCACGCCTCCTACAACAGCCATTATGTTCCCTCCTTTACTGACTGGTCAGTCAAATTATCACCAGTTTTGTTGTCAGGAAGGTTACTATAAGGTAACACTTTGATGTTTAAGGAGGTTCAACTTGTCTACAATTAGCTTGGCTGCCCTAGTGTCATCTTCGTTATACTGTAAAACTGCGAATAAATACGAGTCATCTTGGGTCAAAAGCCAACGCTGAAAGTACCTACTTGCCTTTGGAGCATCCATTTGCGTTCTAAAAACAAAACCAAAATGACGGGCAACACTCTTCAACGAATAAGTGAAAAGAGGCAGAGCGACATGCTTGGAGATGAACTGGTAAAGATCGAGGAAGTTTCTCTTTATCTTCTGGTATTGTGCTTCTAATTCTTTCCACTTTTTGGTGAGTTCTTGAAACCTCGTTGGTTCGTAAGGACCATAGTGATAAATTGGACAGTCAAGTTGAATTAAATGATTCAGTAACTTTTCGAAAACCAACCTTTCTTCTCCTTCATTTCTGCATAAATATGGTGTATATTTGTCGTTCTCAAGAATACCAAAAAGAAAATCAAAATGCTTCAAACTATGAAATTCGATGTCTATAAATACACCATTTTCAAGTTTCTCAAAATTAGACAGAATGATTTCTTTGCCTTCCAAAAGGGATAAGGCTTTCTTGACAAGCCTTTCGTCTAGATATTTCGGGCATGATGTACTGAATTTTGCCAAATCAGATAACTTAAGAATTCCGCATTTTGCGAGCTTGCTTTTCATCTTTTCGTTAACACCATGAATTGCAAGTAAATCTTCGTTTTCTATCAAAACTCTTGCGCATTCGGGAACATGCTGACAAACTTTGCAAATATTATTTGGCTTAGGTAATGGAATGTGACCATCCTGAATATTTGCGATCTCTTGGATCAATGAGAAAAGGTGGGGTACCCCATCTTTCCAATCTACAGTTTTCAAGAAGAAATCAGAGATCACAAGAACTTCAGTTATGTGGTAACCAGCACTGGAAAATATGTAACCATGGTACGCGGCTTCCAAGAGATACTTCTTTTTGAAACTTTTTGCAGATTTTTTCAAAATTATTTTCCAGCCATTTTTATCTCGAACAACCAAATCTGGTTCTGAAACCAGTACTTTACCAAAACTTTCAATGCTCAAAACGGGATTTTCAACAGAAGAATGGATGTTCAGCAAAAATCTTGTAGTGTCTTCAACACTACGGAGGTTTTCACCTTCATGTTCATGAAATTCGATAAAGTATTTTCTTGGGCAAATAAGGTATTCATCAATGTCGTTAAATGTTATAACTTTTTTCATAGTTTACCCACCATTCGGGGAAAACTTCTCTGATCTTTTCGTTCAAAAGCTTTTTAACACGTGTAAATTGATCGTAGAGGAATTCGTCTTCCAGTTTATTTTCAAGCAATTGTTGGATTTCCGAGGCGAGTTCTTCGTTTTGCATTGATGATTTAAGTGGCCTACGAAACATCAAAGCTCTTGTTGCACACATTGATTCTATAGTAAGAAGAGAAATAATGTTGTCTATTATCTTCAAAAGCTTTAGACAAGCGTTCATACCCATGCTTACATGATCTTCCTGATAAGCACTTGTTGGAATAGTGTCAGATGAAGCAGGGTGAGAAAGTATCTTATTTTCGTTGCACAGTGCAGCAGCAGTGTATTGCCATATCATGTATCCAGAGTTGATACCACTATTTGGTGTCAAGAAAGCAGGCAACCCTTCGTTAACTTTTGGATTGACGAGTCGATCGATTCTTCTTTCGATCATGTTTCCCAGACTCGTTAACGCAATGGCTAGAAAGTCGGCTGTAAGAGCAATCGGCTCTCCGTGAAAATTTCCTTGTGAGATAATCGAATCATGATAAATCAAAGGGTTATCAGTGGCTGAATTTATCTCAGTTTCAACAACATCTAACGCATAAAAAATTGCATCCAAAACTGCTCCATAGACTTGCGGTACGCATCTTATGGTGTATGCGTCTTGAACTCTTGGGCAATTTTTATGAAACTCTCTTATTTCGCTTCCTTTCAACAAACTTTCAAGCATTCCAGCTATGATTTTTTGTCCTCTATGAGGCCTTGCAAGAGCAACTACTTCTGAAAAGGCATCGGTTGAACCAAATAGAACATCAATTGAAAGAGCGGCAACCTTTGTTGCTAGCCAGACTAGATTGAGTAAATCGTTGACAGAGAGCGCCAAAATAGCTGTCATTGCTTGTGTGCCGTTAACCAAACCAAGTCCTTCTTTCTCTGCAAGCATGATAGGTTGAAAGCCCAATTTCTCCGTAACTTGACAAGTTGGTACAGGCTGGCCATCAACGTATACATAACCTTTGTTTATGAGCACGAGTGCTATATGCGAAAGAGGTGCCAAATCACCGCTTGCTCCAACGGATCCTTTCGAAGGGACAAAAGGTGTTATCTTTTTATTCAGAAGTTCGCACAGTTTCTGAACGACTATTGGTCTAACACCTGAGAATCCCAACGCCAAGGAGTGAGCTCTAAGTAAAATTGCTGCCCGAACTATATCTTCAGCTAGTGGTTCACCAATGCCACAAGCATGTGACAAGACGATGTTTTCCTGAAGTTTCATGAGTTCATCTTTAGAAATTCGCACCGTTGCTAGAGCTCCAAATCCTGTATTAATACCATAAGCCGCTTTGTCAATAGACAACATAGATTCAACTTTCTCTCTGACTATGTTCATTTTCTCAACAATCTGCTTGGGCACTTGAACATCATTATAATTTCTTGCAACATTAACAACATCTTGAAGTTTTAGTTTTGAACCGATTTCAACCATTCACAACACCCCATGTGTTTTTAGAGTTTTCCACATAGATAATATACTTTCGGGAAATGAATATTGAACATTTTGTGATAAACTTTTAGAGAGGTGGGGTAGCGTGGAAAAGTTGCACGAGTTGGAGACTCTTTTGAATAGATTAATGGATGATTACGAGAGAACTAAGGAGGAGAACGAGAAGCTTTGGGCTCAGATGAACGAAGCGCTGAGTAAGATTGAGAGACTTGACAAGGAAAAGCGCGAACTGGAGTCCCTTTTAGAAATGTACAGAAGTTCAATGAATTCTTTGGTAGAAAAACTTCAAGGTATGATAGGTGCGATGGATCATGTCGCCGAAAAAGACAGTCCGCATAAAACTTGATGATAAATTTTACGATCTTGTTACAGATGAGAGCGAGGAAGAACTAATAGCCGTTGTGAATAGCATTCGAAATTTGTTCTCAAAAATAAGAATCCAAAATCCGGATGCTTCTACCGATGAAATTTTGGTTCTCATGCTCGCAAACTGCATGCTGAATAACACAAAATTTGAGAAGGAAATGGCGCAAATGGCCAACAGGTTGCGTAATTTGATTGACAAATTTTATAAGGAAAAGAGGGAGAGAGCTTGAAAAAGATTGGTCTGTTTGACTCGGGTATAGGAGGTTTATCTGTCCTGCGCCAGATGATGGCAGAAAACATTAGTGAAGAATACATTTACGTTGCCGACACAGCCCGAGCTCCATTTGGCACAAAGAGCCATAGTGAAATAATTCAGATAAGTCTTGAAATAATAGAATTTTTAAGAAAAGTTGGTGTTGAAGGAGTTGTTGCTGCTTGTAATACAGCTGACACAAGTCTGAAAGTTGGACAAATCGACTTCGATTTTTCTTATTACGGTATCACGCGTGTCAAGTTTCAAGCTCTGCACAACGTAGCAATTTGGGCTACTGAAGCGACAGTCAAGAGCCATATATACAAGAATATCTTCGAGAAACTTGGTGCAAAGACTATTCTCGAAATTCCATTGCAGGATTTAGTGAAGATAGTTGAGGATGGTTCTGAGGATAAACCGTTTGCATTAAGATACCTTGATAAAGCCGTAAACCTTGTTGCTGAAGCTCAGATAAGCAATATTCTGCTTGGATGTACTCATTTTTCATTGATTATTGACATGCTTAAGAAAAGATATCCAAACTTCAACTTTATTGATCCAGCACAACTCTTAGCCCAGGAATTAGCTCAGAATGAATCTAGGGCAAACAAAGCGAAAAATATTATCTTCTATGTGACTGGGAACGAAAGTGAATTTAAGGCTAAGCTAGAGAAGCGCATGAATCTTTTGGATGTTTTTTATGTCGTGAACAAATTGAAGCTTGGGTGAAGAGTATTTATGGTGGATGTTGTTATCGTGTCTGGGCTTTCTGGAGCCGGTAAAACTACCGCATTAAGAATTCTAGAAGACATGGGATATTTCTGCATTGACAATCTCCCACCGGCACTCTTGAAGGACTTTATGGTGCTCATTTCAAATTCGAGCGTAACAAAGGTTGCACTTACAATCGATGCTAGAAGCATGAAACTTAATGAAAATTTAAAAGACTTGAAGTATGTTATAGAGCTCTACAAAGATTCAGTGAAGTTACTGTTTTTGGAAGCCTCTATAGAAGAATTGATCAAACGATTTGCGATTACTCGAAGACCTCATCCACTTGAAGGCCAGTTAAACCTTCGAGAGGCTATAGTCAAGGAACAAGAATTTCTGGATGATATAAGGCAACTTGGCACTGTGATTGATACAACGGATCTAAGCGTTGCCGGTTTAAGAAACATGATCAGCTCATTTCTGGCTGGTGCGAAAACTTTTTTCATACGTATCAGAAGTTTTGGCTTCAAATATGGTGTACCAACTGACACAGACTTCATAATTGACACTAGATTCATGCCAAATCCGTTTTATGTGCATGATTTGGCTCCACTTGATGGTCGAGACGAAAGAATCCGAAAATATTTTGAGAATTATCCGGATGTGGAGAGGTTTGTGGAGCAAATCATTGCACCACTTTCTCTGGCAGCATCTTCTTACAAAAAAGAAGGCAGAGCAAGCATGACAATTTCGGTTGGTTGCACTGGGGGCCGGCATAGGTCAGTTTACATTGCGGAGAGGTTAGCTGAAGCACTAAAAAAAGATTATTCAGTCATAATTGAGCATAGGGATGTGGACAAATGAAAGTTGTGGCAATCGGCGGTGGAACGGGTTTATCAGTTTTATTGAGAGGCTTGAAAAGATATGACATAGATATTTCGGCACTTGTCGCTGTGACGGATGAAGGAGGAAGCTCTGGACTCATCCGACAGGAACTTGATGTTCCACCTCCAGGAGATGTTAGAAACAACATCATTGCACTTGCAAATGATGAGGATTTGATGAGTCAAGTTTTTGGGTACAGATTTAAAGAGAATGGGGCATTTCATAATCATACCGTTGGCAACATAATAATAGCTGCATTGACAAAGATGACTGGTAATTTTAGCGAAGCAGTTAGGTTAGCCTCAAGAATTTTGGCTATAAAAGGTAAAGTAATACCGATTTGCAGTGATTTGATAAGACTTGTGGCAAAGTACGATGATGGAACGGAGGAGATTGGGGAAATTAATATTGTAAAAAGAAGAGTGGGGAAAATAGTGTCGATCCGATTGGACAAACCGGCAGCAGCAAGTCAGGAAGTTCTCAATGAGGTAAAGTTCGCGGATATGATAATCTTTGGTCCTGGTAGTTTGTACACAAGTATAATAACTAACCTTCTTGTTAATGGTATCAAAGAAGCTATCTGGGCAAATAGGAAAGCCAAGAGTGTTTATGTTGCAAACATTATGACACAACCGGGTGAGACTCTTGGTTACACTTTGGAAGACCACGTCTCCGAACTGGAAAAATATCTTGAGAAGAAACTAGATTTTGTCATCGTCAACGTTGCGAAGCCACCTAGCGAGGTACTGGAGTCTTATTTAAAAGAAGGTGCACAGCTAGTCAGGCCGGTCTCTAATCAAAAGAATTATGTCTTTGAAAATCTGGTACAAATCATATATGAACCAAATGATCCACGACCAAAGGTTAGGCATGATCCTGTTATTTTGGCTAAAAAGATAATAGATATTGCAAAGAGGTGTGACTGTGGGAAATAGTAGTTTTTCTGAAAGATTGAGAGATGAACTATGTTCCATAGAGGTTCAAAATGTGCAACAAACTTGGTATGAAATATACGGATATATCAAAGCAAGAGGCTTTCTTCTCATGAAAAATGAAATAACGGTAGTGAGTATTACCTTTCCATCCATAAAGGTTTCACGAAGATTCTTTCAGATAGCGAAGTTTCTCCCGACGTTTGAACACGAGGTTGTAGTTGTACAACCGAAACGCCTTTGGAAACAACGCCATGTTGAAGTACGTGTACCCTTAGAGTGGTTCAACAACAATTCTCCTGTTGACGTGTTTGGTGAGAAATTATCCGACGAACTTTATACTGATCCATTTCTTTTTGGAACTTTTCTTCGTGGATTTTACTTGCTTGCCGGTTCCATGATTGATCCACGGCTCGGTTATCATCTTGAACTCGCCAGCCAAATGAGTAGTATTCTTGAGCAAATCAGCAAAGTGTTAAACGATGTATTTGCAATAAAATCCAAAGTTATCGAATCAAACCGTAACTATAAACTTTTGATAAGAAGGGCAATGGACCTTATAGAGTTCTTGAACTTAATAGGAGGTGTTGAAGCTGCTTCGGAACTGGAACAGGTTTTTCAAAAAAGATCAATAGCATCAGATGTTAACAGAAGCATGAATTTCTTGTTTGCAAATGCTGATAGAATAAGTAGAAGTACTCTAAAGCAAATGAATGCTATAAGAGTCATAGAGGAAACAATAGGTTTGGATGCTATTGGTGATGAGCTATCGAAGCTTGCTCAACTGCGGATTAAAAACGCGGAACTGAGCATGAGAGAGTTAGGAGAATTGATGGAACCGAAAATGACAAAATCCATGGTATTTGCAAGGATGAAAAAGATAATGAAGATCGCAAATGAAATTGAGGGGAGTAGAGAAGATTGAGGTGTCCATTCTGTGGGGCGCCGGAAACAAGGGTTCTTGACTCAAGACCAACTTTGGACGGTACAGCCATCCGTCGAAGGAGAGAGTGTACCGAGTGTGGAGGAAGGTTTACAACCTATGAAAGGTATGAATCACTACCAATAGTAGTAGTTAAAAAGGATGGAAGGCGCGAAATTTTTGACCGTTCGAAAATATTAAATGGATTGTTGAAAGCTTGCGAGAAAAGACCTGTTTCATATGAGACACTTGAAAGAATTGTTGAAGAAGTAGAATTGGCAGTTCAAAGACAGGGCAACACGGAAGTGCAATCTAAGTATATCGGTGAGCTCGTGATGGAGAAACTTAAACAATTGGATCAGGTAGCATATGTCAGATTTGCCTCTGTTTACAAAGATTTTCGCGAAATAGACCAATTTTTGGAGATAGTTAAGGAACTGAAAAAAGATCAGGAGGTGTAAGAAATGGCAAAAAAGAATACCGTATATTTAACCAAAGAAGGCTATGAAAAACTCAAAAATGAGCTTAACGAACTTAAGGAAAAGCTGATGTATGAGATATCCCAAAGAATAAAGGAAGCTAGGGAACTAGGAGATTTGTCAGAGAATACCGAGTACGATGAAGCTAAGAATGAACAAGGAAGGATTGGCAGCAGGATAGCAGAACTTGAACAAATCTTGAACAACGCCGAAATAGTTGAAAATCGTGATACCAGCATAATTTCAGTTGGTTCCGCAGTTTTGATCAAAAACATGGGTACTGGGGAGGAAAAGAAGATCAGACTAGTTAGTCCTCAGGAAGCGGATATTTTCAACGGAAAGGTAAGTATCGACTCTCCAGTTGGAAGAGCACTTATGGAAAAGAAAGTCGGTGATGTGGTAAGGGTAAAAACTAGTACGGGAGTTGTCAAATACGAGATTCTGGGTATAGAAGTCGAGTAAGGTTCTACTAAAAAGAGGTGATTTTGTGCTCGAAGAAGTTCGTAAACAGAGATCCGATGAAGTTAAAAAACTTCGAGAACTTGGATTGGACCCTTATCCTTACAAATTTGAAAAGATTCACTCTGTACAAACCATAAGGGAACAATACGACCATATAAAGGCTGGAGAGATAGTCGAAGATTCAGATGTATCTATAGCTGGTCGGATTATGTCAATTAGGAACCATGGAAAATCATCCTTTTTTACCATTAGGGATTTCAGTGGTCGCATCCAAGCTTATGTGAGAAGCAATGATATCGGGGAGTCTTTGTACAAGGTTTTCGAAGAGTACGTAAAGATAGGAGACATCGTAGGTATAAAAGGGCCGGTTTTCAAAAGTAAAACTGGCGAATTAACAATTTTAGTGAAAAAATTTGAGTTACTCTGTAAAAGTCGAAGACCGATGCCGGAAAAGTGGCATGGATTGAAAGATAAAGAGATTGCCTATAGACAAAGGTATGTCGACATGATCGCTAACGATGAAACGTTAAAAAGATTCAAGATAAGATACGAAGCAATCAAGTTCATTCGACAATTTCTGACAGATCGAGGATTTATTGAAGTGGAGACACCAATCTTAAACTTTATACCAAGTGGTGCAGCTGCAAAACCTTTTGTGACGAGATTAGAAGCATTGGATTGCGAATTGTATTTGCGTATCGCCCCTGAACTTTATTTGAAACGATATATAGTTGGTGGTTTCGAAAAAGTTTTCGAACTTGGTAAGAACTTCAGGAACGAAGGTATTTCCTACAAACACAGTCCAGAGTTCACGTCAATAGAGATTTACCAAGCCTATGCTGATTACTACGACATGATGGAGTTGACCGAGACAATGATTTCAGAACTTGTTTATCATCTTTTCGGTAGATACACGGTGACTTATCAAGGAGTAGAATTAGACTTTAAACCACCGTGGAAAAGAGCTAGGATGCGAGAATTTATTAAGTCAAAACTAAATGTTGACATACTTGAAGATTCAAATGAAAAACTGATGGAAGTTCTTAAAGCTTATGGTGTCGATTCTCAGAATTTGCCTAGAGCTAAGATGATAGAGAAGCTCTGGGATCTTGTTGAGGAAGAAGTTGTTCAACCAACTTTTCTGATGGATCATCCGGTTGAGCTTTCTCCTTTGGCAAAACGCCATAGAGAAGATCCAAGACTTACCGAAAGATTCGAACCGATTGTCTTTGGGATGGAACTTGGCAACGCGTTTAGTGAATTGAATGATCCTGACGATCAACTGCAGAGGTTTTTGGATCAAGTAAAGCTTAGAGATGCTGGTGATGAAGAAGCCCACAGAATGGATCTAGACTTTATAAGAGCTCTGGAGTATGGCTTACCACCAACAGGCGGCTTGGGTATAGGGATTGACAGATTAATCATGCTTTTGACCGATTCGTCATCTATAAGGGATGTAATTGCTTTTCCATTGGTTAGTTTTACAGATACAGATACAGACGAATTTTGAAAGGAGTGCTAAGGAATGAGACAGTGGTTCAAAAAATGGGAAAAGGTAATAGTTTGGACATTAGCTATAGCTTTTATTGTGGGTATAGCATTTTGGTCAGTAGGGACGTATTTATCATCGAGGTCAAGATCTGCTGACTCAAACAAAGACGACATAATAGGGTACTTGCAGGTTAAAGGCCAAGAAATTATTAAAGACAAAGATTTGTACGTAGCCCGCTGGCAGTTGGAACAAGAGTACCAAAATCTCTTGGCAATTTACGGATGGCAAGGAATAGACATGTTGTTTACTGAACCTGCTCAAAAAGCGGCTTTGCTCGAGGACATGCTGAGAAATAA
The DNA here is from genome assembly GCA_041640575.1 of Pseudothermotoga sp. Taxonomy (GTDB): domain Bacteria; phylum Thermotogota; class Thermotogae; order Thermotogales; family DSM-5069; genus Pseudothermotoga. The sequence continues at coordinate 35,806 of JBEPZZ010000012.1, forward strand.
TGTGATAGTTTACTACGCAAAGCAAGAAAAGCTTTTGCCATCTAGCAAAGAGGTATCATCGAAGCTGGCTGAATACAAGAAGCAAATAGAAGGTAATGAGTCATTTCTCAATTATGTAAAGACCTATTATGGGTCCGTGGATAATTATCTGAACAAGATAATCAAATCAGATGTCTGGAAAAATCTTGTTTTTGATAAAGTTATCGAAAAAGTAGCAAAAGTCAGTGACGAAGAAATGAAAAGCTTCTTCGAGCAGAATTTATCTGATTTGAAAGCAAAATATGACAAAGTGGATGTTGAAGTTATAGGCTTTGAAAATGAGACTTCTGCAAAGAATTTTCTTAAGAAGGCTCGTGAGGTTGGTTTCGACAAAGCAGCAACAGAAATGAGTTTACAAATCCAGTCCCTACCTGGCCTGCAAAGAGGGATATTTGAAAAAGACCATGAAGAACTGATTTTCTCGGCAAAAGAAGGTGACGTTGTCGGACCAATACCACTTGGGAGTTTGATGTACGTTTTCAAAATTAATAAAAGTTCAATCATAACAGATTTCGAATCTTTCAAGACGTCTGACTCATATTCAACAGAGTTGAACTCAGTTCAGCAAGAGAAACTTCAAAAATGGTACGAAAGTTATGTAGCCGAGAATGAGATAAAACTCATTATCAAGGACGAAATATATGACATTTGGGCCAAGATCAACAAAGCCTCTAGCTTTGAAGAGCTTGCGGAAATTTATCGAGTGCTTTCAGGAAAATTGTTCGGCGAGGATCAACTACTGCTAGCAAGTGCTGCTGATATCTTGAAAAGTGCATTTTTGACTGTACTTGAAAAGATGAGAACTCTTACAAACAGTGAGGACCAAATAAATGCACTAGGACCGGTCAAAGATCAAGAGAAAATGGTTGTAGAAAACCTTTATCAACTTTATCCATCGTCTATACGTGTGGTAAGAGCTATGTATAACCTCAATCGTGATAACATCGATGTGAAACATAATTACTTTTCACTTCTCTATTCTGAAGTTAAACCATATCTTCAACCCGCATACACTCAATACTTGCTGCAGACCGTGTTAGAGCTTGAAGTAGGATTTGAAAGCATAGCAAGGAACGAAAAGGCACCTAAGGAATATAGGACTACTGCTTATTACAACCTTTACGACTTGACGAAATCCTTGGGAGATAAAACAAGTGCCAAATTCTACTTGGAAGAGCTTAAAAAGCTGGATCCTAACTATATTGATTTTGACACAGCACTTAAGGAATTGGAAGGTGGGCAATAAGCCCACCTTTTTTATTTTTAATACGTTCCACTTCTAATTATCCATTTTATGAGTATGAAAACTTCATTTTAACCAAAAACAATGTCGTGTTTGAATCGTTCTTTTTGGTGAAAGGACTAACTATTTACCTAACTCAGAGAGTGATCGCAAAAGCAAACTGATGCCATCCTATAGCTGAGTGTGAGCCCATCACAAGAGAAGTTGATTTACGAAACCATGCTGCCTTGAACGAAGTTTTTCATGAGAAATCGCTTAATGGCAGACCAATAAGAACAAAAATGGCTGGGGCGGGAGGATTCGAACCTCCGAATGTCGGATCCAAAGTCCGATGCCTTACCAGCTTGGCGACGCCCCAGCGTCAAGTAATATTTTATCACAGTCTTGACAAAAGTCTATACCCGTCATTTGAATGAGTACAATGCAGAGCTTGGGTAACTAACAATTTTTACAACTGTCGTGTCGATAATATAATTGGTGATGCTTTTGGAAGGTGTAGTTATCGAACGTTACGGGCAAGTGGTTAAAGTTAGAACAAACAAAGGAGAAGCTCTATTAAGGTTTCGAAAGAAAGCTCCGGTTGAAGGAGAACATGTCAGATTGGTTGATAAACCAAGCAATTCGAATTTCTTCGTCGCGGAAATGCTTGTTGATTCTAAAGGTCCTCTACCTTCTTTGAAAAAGCTTGATCCATTTCTTCAAACAATTGGCAAGTTTAGAGATGCATTTGAAGCGCATTTTTGTGTCGCCATAGCCGATAGTATTTGTGAGAGACTGCAAAAAGGCGAACTTTCAAAGAATTTCTATCTAACCTTCGCTGAATACTACAAAACAGGTGAGGTAAACACAAGAATGATTGATTTTGGCCTTTGGCTTTTTACTGTTGGATATCCTTACGAATTCAAAAGCCTGCCTGATGAAAACAACGAGCCACTTCACATCATGATAGACAGAAAGTACAAGAAGTTTGAGATTAACTTTTTCAAAAACGGAGTTTACTATACTTTTAATGGGGCAATCTCAACCCAGGGCTTGACTCTCAAGGTAAAACCAGTTACAAACTTGGATTTCGACTTACTTGAACGACTCAGGCAGAATCTTCTTAGAAGATTTTCAGCAGTTTTCGTGAAAGTAGGCGAAATCGATGAATTATTTGCATAAATTAGCAGTTGCTCTTGGTTACGATCCAGATCAATTTGATGCTCCATTCGTCATAGCCAAGGGCAAAGATGAAATTGCTCAAAAAATCATTGAAGAAGCTGAAAAAAATGGTATTCCAATTGTTTCGAGTCCAGAACTGGTCAGAAAGTTATATCAACTGGATATTCTCGAACAGATTCCAGACGATTTGTATTTCGCTGTCGCAGAAATACTTGTTTTTGTTCAAAGCTTAAAGGAACGCTAGCTCCGTTTGAATTTTTGAAGATTTTCTTTTATTTTCTTGATTTCTTCAACAGTTCGTTTGAGGAGTTGTTCTCTGTTTTCGATTTGCTCGTCCAATTCCTTTAATAGTTGGGGGAGGTTTTTGCTCGGGCTCTGAATTTGGAATTTTTCGCTCAGAATCTCTCGCAGGCTTTCTACAACGTTTTTGAACACTTTTTCCCTTCGCTCAAGTAAGAAAACAAGCAATACGACAAATCCACTGCTAAGCAAGACAACAAAGAGCATGATCATGTTGAAAAATGGATTTGCCAGTGGATAGGCAACCGTAACTTTGTATCCATAGCGTTCGTTTGTCATTTGGACAACTTTGAATTTCTTGCCTTTGTACATCGCTGTTGCTTCAAAAGCGTCCAGTTCGATGTTCATAACAGTTGAAAGCTTACTTCCAAGCAGGATGGGCTCGTTGGTAAAGATCAATGCACCTGCACTGTCAGATATGAACACTAAAGCATCTACTCTTGGGCTGGAAATATCCAATGTCACAATTTTGATTGAACCGTTGCTCAATCTTGTAGCGGCAACTGTTTTTTTCAGAGTTTGATCGTACAATAGGATCCTACCGGTCTTTTCTGCAATGCCTGCAATTTCTATATTTTGAATAGGATTCTGCACAGTAAGAGAATAATCAATTTGAACTTGTGTCAGCTGATTTAGCAATTTGGCAGTGGAGTGAAGATAGTCAAGAACAATTTGATTTTCTCCCCCAAATTGTTTGAAGAGATAAAATGCCATCGCAAAACAAAGAGATGCGGCAATAACTAAGTAAAACGTTAATCTTCGAGCCATTTTCCCATCACGACCAAATCGTAGTATTTGCCATTTTGAAAAATCACATTTTTCTTTATGCCTTCAACTTCGAAGCCAAACTTTTTGTATAGAGCCATCGCTCGTTCATTTCCCTGCATGACTTCAAGTTGAATTTTTTTAAATCCCCTTTCCCTTGCAATTTTGAGGCACTCTTGCATCAAAGCGCTACCAACACCCATACCCCAAAACGGTTTTCTCACACTTATTCCAAGCTCCCCTTTGTGTAGGATCTTTTTTCTGTGCGAACCGTAGAGAGTGATGATACCAATTATCTTTCCTTGATATTCTGCGACAAGAAAGATTCTTCTCCTGTCGGTTAAATATAAGGTTATTATTCTTCTTTGCTCAACCAGATCTTCGATTTCTTCTGGGTAAGAGATTAAAAACTCAGATTCTGCGGCTACAAGTCGCTTGAACATAATTATTTGTTCAGCATCTGATAACCTAACTTCCCTTATGATCAAGCCATCTAGCGTCATATTCGTTCGAAGAATTTATCAAGTTCATCGTATGAGATCGAGTAAAAAATTGGTCTCCCATGAGGGCAGTTGCTCAAACCAGCCTCGACAACCTGCTTGAAAAGTTCTTGTGCTTGTGATTCGTCTAGTTTATCTCTTGTTCTCAGAGCGTTTTTACAAGCTATATCGGCAATAAGGTTTTTCATGATTTCCTCAGTTTCTTGAAGATCAATGAGTTTTAATTCATCCATGGCAACTGCCAAGAAATCTTTAACATCACTTTGATCCAACCATTTTGGAATACTTTGCACTATTATTCTGTCATTTTCTATTTTGTATTCAAAACCGATCTTTTTCAAAATATCAGATTTCTTGAGCAGTTCAAGATCGCTTTTTCTCATCTGAACTGATATTTCAAAAAGAAGTTGATTGGTCGGTATCGCTTCAAGATGCGAAATGATTTTTTCATAAACAAGCCTTTCGTGGGCAGCATGAAAGTCCATTATCAACAAACTCTTTTCAGTTTCAATCAGAACATATCGAGATTTAATCAAACCAAGTATTTTAAAACTAAAAGGTTCCACGAGTTTCAGTCTTTCCAAAGACTTCAAATCCAAAGTTGTGTCCATTTGCAAGGTATATTTGCTCTCTTTTGCGTGGATTCTTTCAGGTTCTTTGAGCAAATTTGTGCTGGGTTCACTTTTGACTTTTGTCTGCTTATAATCATATCCTTGAATTTGAAGACTTCTTGCAGTAGTCTTTTTCAGTAGATTCTTTATCGTATCTCGAACAAAAAGGAAAACACCTTCTTCATTTGTAAACTTAACTTCCAGTTTCTGAGGATGGATATTTACATCAAGCTCCTTCGGTGGAATCCAAAACTTCAAAATTGCAAATGGGTGCTTACCGCGTTCAAGATAATCAGAATAAGCTGAATAAATAGCAGATGCAATCATCTGATTTGCTACGAATCTTCCATTAACGAAAAAAATAAGCGATCTTGCACTTCTAGCGAGATCTGGAAGGCCTACGATGCCTTCAAGTCTCATGTCTTTTTGCACAGCATCTACTTGTATCAATTCTGAAGCCGTGACATTTGGGAAAATCTGCCTAACTCGGGTCATGAAATCTGTTCCAGGAAGGTTATAGATTACCTGTTGTTCTCGAACTAGAACGAAATGTATCTGCGGTTTTGAAAGCGCAAACTTTTCAAAAATCTCTGTGGCCATTCTTGCTTCAACGGCCGAGGATTTCAAGAACTTTCTTCGAGCCGGGACGTTGAAGAACAGATCCTTGACGATAACACTTGTTCCATATTCCATGCTGATGGGTTTTTCATAGACTAGATGCCCTGCAACAACCTCTATTTCGTGACCGAGTTGAAGGTGCCTTGGCCTTGATCTCAAAGTGACCTTGCTAACTGTGCATATTGAGTGAAGTGCTTCACCCCTAAAACCGAAAGTCTCGAGGCTGTATATATCCTCAAAACTGGTTATCTTACTGGTTGTATGTGGTTCGAAACAGAGTAATAAATCATCCCTGTCCATGCCATCTCCATCGTCGATCACCGTGATCTGAGTTTTTCCGCCGCCAAGCAGTTCAACCACCACTTTAGTGGCGTTTGCATCTAAAGAATTTTCCACAAGTTCCTTTACAACAGAGTGAACACCTGTAACCACTTCCCCGGCTGCAATTTTGGTTATCACATGAGGATCCAATTTCTTAATCTTCATTTTTATCCCTCAGAAATATCTTAACCGAAAGATTCACGAAAAGGAATGGAAATCTAGGCGTTGGATAATGATGACCGGAGGCGATGATGTGAAAAGAGAAACTCGCTCAGCTTTGATCTTCATTTTTCTGTTAGGATTCGTCAGTTTATTTTCGGATATAGTTTATGAAGGTGCAAGAAGTATTTCTGGACAATTTCTCGGTTTGCTTGGGGCAACTGCTACTACGATAGCTTTAGTGGCAGGCCTTGGTGAATTCATAGGTTATTCGTTCAGGTTAGTATCTGGGTATCTTGCCGACAAAACAAAGAAATACTGGATTCTTACACTCATTGGCTATGGTATGAACCTTTTTGTTGTACCCGGGCTTGCTTTTGTTGGTAACTGGCAAATGGCTTTTGCTTTATTGATAGCCGAAAGGTTTGGGAAAGCTTTGAGAAAACCCGCTCGAGACACCATGATGTCCTATGCTGTCAAGCAGGTTGGATCTGGTTTTGGTTTCGGATTGGAAGAAGCACTGGATCAAATCGGAGCAGTAACTGGTCCAGCTTTGCTTTCACTTATACTGACCCTTAAGAACGGGGACGAGCTTTCAAAATATAGATTTGGCTTTGGTGTTCTTTTCATTCCTGCGACAATATCTGTGATACTTTTAATAACAGCGCGATTTCTTTTTCCAGCACCAAGTCAGTTTGAGAAAGATTCACAAATTAGTGAGCCTGCTCAAAAATTCTCAAAGAAATTTATATGGTATTTAGTGGCAATTTGCTTAATAGCTGCGGGGTTTGCAGACTTTCCATTCGTAGCGTTTCATGTGTCCAATCAAAAAATTTTTGCAGTTTCCGTTATACCATTGCTTTATGCAATGGCTATGGGTGTTGATGCGGCTGCAGCATTGCTCTTTGGAAGACTTTACGACAAATTTGGTGTGACGATACTTATGGTGTCTTCGGCTTTAACAGCTGGTTTCGCCCCATTGGTGTTTTTGATAAAGAATCCTTGGTTTATAACTCTTGGAATTTCGCTTTGGGGTATAGGTATGGGCGCGCAAGAATCAATTCTAAAAGCTGTCGTTGCAGATATTGTGCCAAAACAAAGACGCGGAACAGCATATGGAGTTTTCAACACCTTATTCGGTTTGGCATGGTTTTTGGGCAGTTTTTCTATGGGTGTTTTGTATAAAATCTCTGTTTTAAGTGTTGTAATCTTCTCGGTTGGTATGGAAGTGCTTTCGATTTTTGCGCTTATGAGGCTCAAAGATTAAATCATATTTATCATTTTTCGAACAGTTCATCTGCTTCTGAAGTCGTATTTGCCAACTGGTTTTGTAGATTTTGTATCCATCTTTGAGCTACTGGCATTCACTTAACACTGTCAAAGACTTTAGATGTCAATTTTAGTTCCCAAGCTGGCTGCTATCTTTTGTATTCCGCTCCTTCCACCATGTTGATTACCTTGAGAAAAACATCTTGTGGATATCCAAGATTAACTATTTCATCCCAGCTTTTTTGTTCTTCAATGTAAGCGATCAATGTGGAATCAAGTACCTGACATATTCTTAGAGTGACTTCATCCTTTTAACTTGATCGAAGCTGCACCAAGGATGGTTTCAGCAAAACGTTGTTAGTAATCACTTGCTTACTTGTTTATGTGATTTGCACGCTGATAGGCAAACTTCTTAGCTAGGTCTAGTATCAAGACGAGAGCACCGCACATATTTTCATAAAGAGTGCAATAACCTACCGCAAGTTCGAATTTATTTTGAATCGTCAAAACCCAGCCTATTTTTTCCTACTTGATATGAATATGAGTATGCGGCGTAAATTCCTTTTTGCAATTTTGCCCTGCTATATCCTAGAAAAAATAAGGTTTTCAACTAGTTTTTGCATCGATTGGGTAGTGATTAGAAAAATAACAAGATGGTATAAAAATGCCAAGGATGTTTTCACCCAATGTTTCTGCTACAAGACAGTAAACAACTTATCGGGTGACTCTGCTAGAAAGCTGATTAATTATTTTCTGGTTTTCTCTTGATCAACTCTTACTGCAAGAGCGTCTTCGGTATGGGGATATTTTGACAAGTTTCAATCTCAGGTGTTTGACCATTTTTTGCAATTCTGTATCAAGAACGTGCACTTCAAAGTGCTTTGCTTTTGACACAAAATTATTGTTTTGAATCATTGAGTTCATAGTGTAAGGATATATGCGATTCATTGGTTAAGGGGATATCCTAAAAACTTTGTACATATAGAATATTTACAACTAAAAGTAAGGATCCAAACCTGCTCAACGCTTCCTCTTTGATTCTTTGCACACAAGTGTTACAAATTTCATGATGTCTCTAGGAACACTCTTTTTCTCGAGTGGAGATTGTAAAAATCTGTAAAGCCATTCAAGTTTTGCTTTTTGAACCCAGTTTGGAGCTCGTTTCTTTCTTTCCCCGATAACGTCAAATGAGCCACCGACTCCCATGGCAAAGATTGCGTTTGTTTTGGAAAAGTTTTCTTTGATCCAAATCTCCTGTTTTGGAACTCCCATGCCAACGAATATTATGTCTGCTTTATTTTGGTTGATAGCTTCTATCGGTCCTGGGCCATCAAAATAGCCATGGTGATAGCCACATATCAACGCGCCATATTTTTGAGAAATATTTTCGGCTGCTTTTTGAACGACTTCTTTTCTTGCACCAAGCAGAAAAATGCGCCAACCATATTTTGGTGAAAGCTCACACAATTTTATCATTGTGTCAATACCAGTTATTCTATGTGCTTCCTGCTTGCAGAGTTTTTTTATAGCCCACACAACACCGGCACCATCCGGGAAAAGGATGTCAGCAGATTTCACAGCGGATCGATAAATTTCATCTTCATAGGTTCTCACCACTATCGAAGCGTTAACGCTTACAGCAAAGGTTTTTTGTCTTTTGTTTATTCTTTCAACTAAGAAGTTTATCAATTCTTCTTCGGTGCAAAGGGCTAAAGGAAGGTTTAAGAGTTCGGCAAATTTCAAAATCAATCCTCCTGGACAAAAATTTGGAGCCGGTGTGCCGGCTCCTGTGGTGCCGAGGGCGGGAGTTGAACCCGCACGGGTGTAACCCACATGATCCTGAGTCATGCGCGTCTGCCAATTCCGCCACCTCGGCAGCTATCTTTTACCAATCAGTATACTACCACGCAAAGAAGACTTTATCAAGTAGAGAACAAAAGTAGCTCTAATGCCGATTTACTGAAGTACTTTGTTTGTAGGGCTATAATAGAAAGATTGCATACAAAATAATTCCGAGGGGTAACGAAATTGATTTTGAGATAAGAGAAGGAAAGGAGATAGATTTTGATCCTGAAAGAGGGACAGTT
>JBEPZZ010000013.1:0-35587 GCA_041640575.1 Pseudothermotoga sp.
AAAATCGCCTCCAATTTATCAAGAATAGCATCAAGTGAATTCTCGTCAAATGGATTGAAAACGGCGAATCCTCTATGCGAATAAGAATCATCCAAACTGGAGATTCCAAGAATCTCCGTCTGAACGAATCGCTTCAACAGATCGATTTCAGCATCTATATCGGGCTTCAGTGGGATCTCTGGAAACAACTGGAAACAAGTTCTTGTTGAATCGTGAGAAACAACAGCAAATTGTGGCATACTTCCATAAATCAGCCCTAAAGTAACTTGACCATATGCAAGATGACGAAGAGCAGCTTGACCTTCAATAAAAATTATTTTCTTTCCTTCGCTCTCAAGCTTCAATATGAGGTCCTCAACGATACCAGGTATAAAATCTGAAACAACGGCATCTATAGCTACCCCATCATCAGCACCAATCATTATTCCCGTCTGACCTGTCGCCAAAAATCCAGCAGGTAATCCTCTGCTTAAGGCCCTTTCCCAAAGCTGAACACACGTGGTTCTTTTCCCACAGGCACAGTCCGTTCCCAGGCATGCAACTCTGAGCGTTTTTGAAGAAAAAATCCTCCCTGAGAATATCTTAGGCTCTCCTTGATATTTCCGAACATCCACAATTCTTACCCCACAAGCCTTCGCCGTAGAGTGGAATGGATCGGTTTCAGATAGTTTCAAATGCAATCCAGAGACAACATCTAAACCTGATCTCATTGCTTCAAGAATGATGTTGACCATTTCATTTGGAAGAACTCCACCAGTTGTAGCAACTCCAACGATAAGCACCTTGGAGCCTAATTTCACAGCATCATTAACAGAACCAACAATAGGAACATTAAAGCGTGCAAACGGCACGTAATTGTCAACACTTCCACTGAGTTTGTCAATGACACAAACTGGGCGAAACACCCTGCTATGTCTAAGTAATCCATGTGCAGTCTTCGCAAGTGGTGAGGTAAGCTGGCCCCACGTAAGCACTGCTGCAGGTGTCCCAGTGTTGAAGTAATCTGTGATCTTCAATTTCAATCCCTCCCAAGGTTACCATCTTTTTGAATTATAATCCATCAAACTTGCACCACGAAAATGTAATAACGTGTTTATGGAATGCATTGCTGCGACTTTGCCAACCAGATTTACGAGACAGTTTAAAACGAGTTTTTCTTGCAAGGTATGGTTTTTAAGGCTTTTTCAATAATCGAAGCCAAGCAATTAACTGAATGATATAATCATATTGCTACTTGGAGGTGAACCACAGTATGGAAAATCTGGTTTTAAAAATAAGGAATACCGGTGAAACCATCACTTTAGCCCGTGGAGAAAAGCTCATAGACCATATTCCTGAGCGATTCAAAAATTCTTCAAATCCTGTTGTGGCAGCTCGTGTTGGAAAGAGTATCTTGGAACTGACTAAACCAGTTGAAAGAGGAGGGGAACTTGAGTTCATTGACCTCTCCTCAATAGATGGCTTGAGAATATACCAACGTGGAATTCTTTTTCTACTTAATATGGTGATGAAAGAGTTTTATCCAGAATGTCAACTCTGGGTTTTACATTCACTTGATAATGCCTTGTACTGCGAGCTTAGAAGCAACGGTAATACCATTTCTTTGACTAAAGAAATGCTGGAAAAAATTTCAGCTAGAATGAAGGAATATGTCATTCGCGATCTTCCGTTTGAAAAATTCGAATTTTATAAAGACGAAGCTTTTGAGATTCTCAAACGACAAGGTGAGGAGGATCGTGCTAGACTATTCAAATTCCGAAAGAAGAAAACAGTGAAACTCTACAGGTGCAACAATTACTACGATTATTATTACGGCTACATGGTGCCCAGTACGGGGTGCCTGAGACTGTTTGACTTACAGCCAAATGGTTATGGGTTTTTGCTCGTACTTCCTGATCAAAAAAATCCAACTCAATTGACACCACCTAGACCTCTTCCAAAATTATCTAGCGTATTTTTGGAACACGCTCGTTGGCTTGAAGTTATAGGTATCAGCACCGTGGCTGATTTAAATGAAATAATAGCCAAAGGAGAGCGTGAAGTAGTTGAACTGATGCTTTTAAATGAATCTCTTCATGAGAAAAGAATAGCTCAAATAGCAGAACAATTTGCCAACAGTTCAGCAAGAATAATTTTAATTGCAGGTCCATCTGCGTCAGGAAAAACAACCTTTGCAAAGCGACTTATGATTCAATTAAGGACTTTGGGATTCCAGCCGGTCACAATTTCATTAGATGACTATTTCGTTGATCGTGAGTTTACACCAAAAGATGAACAGGGCAACTACGATTTTGAATCGATTCAAGCTATTGATACCAAATTATTCAATGAGCAGCTGGCGTTACTGCTGGAAGGAAAAGAAGTTGAGCTTCCGAAGTTCGATTTCAAACTTGGAAAAAGAACATGGACCGGAAAGAAAATCAAACTCCACGGAAATCAGCCAATTGTTATTGAAGGCATTCACGGTTTAAATGAAGAACTGACAAAACCAATTGATAGATCTTTGAAATTCAAAGTCTATGTGAGCGCTTTGACGCAGCTAAACTTGGATCCTCACAATAGGATCACAACAACGGATACAAGATTACTGAGAAGAATAGTCCGAGATTACAAGTTCAGGGGACATTCTGCTTTGGATACTCTAGGAATGTGGGCAAGCGTTAGAAGAGGAGAAGAAAGATACATCTTCCCATTTCAGGAAGAAGCAGATGCGATGTTTAATTCCGCCATAGTTTATGAACTTGCTGTTTTGAAAGTTTTTGCCGAGCAACTCTTGATCCAAGTGCAGCAGAATGAACCTCAGTATACAGAAGCACTTAGGTTAATGAAACTACTGGATTATTTTCTCCCCGTAACAAATATCGAAGATATACCAAGGACTTCTATACTTAGGGAATTCATTGGAAGGAGCGTGTTCAAGTATTGAAAGGAAAGCGATTATCAGTTCTTTTTATTATCTTGTTGCTAGCTCAGATTTATTTACCTTATCAAGTATATCTTGGCACAAAAGTTATTTACTCAAGTACGAGTGAAACTAAATTGACATGGCAAAAATTTGTTGAAGTCCTTAAAAATTACATGAATTATCTTCGGTTACCAACCCCTAAGGTTGGCTCAATTGGGGATTTTGAATACTTGGTTTGGAATAACCATGTGGTTGGTTTCTCAAAATCAACTGGTTTACTAAACCTTGACGGTGTTACGGAAAAGATTGATGAGATCCCTCTGGATAGAATTCTGATGGCTTTTGGAATACCTGTAACTTCCAATGGTCAAGATATATATCTTGTTGAAATGCTTGTATGGGACATATCGAGGACCGACGATGTAGTTGAGATAGCTTTTAATGGCGAAAACAAGCTTAAAATAATTGAAGAAAAAAGCAGGTTAAAAATTATCAGTACTGGATTCGTGGGATGGAACGAAAAATTTTTTGACATAGGTCAAGAACTATGGGGCGAATCCTTAAAACCTGGGTTCGAAATCCAACAAGTGAATGTTGCAGACGGATTGATAAAAGTCATTGTTGGAAAATCTATCGTGGTTACGCAAGAAATCCAAGTTTTAAATATGGATGAATGGCCAAAGGCTTCATCGGATAAAATGTTGTTACTCTATGGCAATGGCGATGGGAGAATAGTAATAAGACCCTTCTCACCAGATTTCGATGGCTCTGATTGGTACACTTTCTCTCAAGTCAAAAAGCTCGCTAGTCAGTTATGTAAAGAATTCGGATTGAAACTTGAGGTTTGTCCCCTAATTTGTTTGCCCACAAATCAACCTGCTATCCTTGTTTTAGTTCAAGAAAAGGAGGTTTTGGAAAATATTCTGAAAAGACTGAAGGAGTTGCTCGAAGAATGAAGATACTCACAGTTTTCTTAGTTTTTATACTCTCTGTTTGCCTTTTAGCAAGGCAGATCAGAGTGACTTATTTTGGGGAGAATTTCAATCCTGCTTCTGTAACTGTTACTATAGGTAAGGACGACGATGTTCTAAGAAAGCTCTTTGAAAAATTGGCTACTCCTCCGAGTGGCCTCAAAACATTGGTTCCACAGAATATCTTGAACGCATACTTCTTTGTTGAAACTGCTTTGATTTTGGACTTGAAATCTTCTGGTGTGAGAACCTTCGATTTCGATCAAGAGAGATACTTTTTGCACCAGGTTTTGTTTAATATATTTGACAATTTTAAGACTTTAACGCGTGTCTACATAATTATTGATGGAAAAAGAACAGAGGTTATGTCAAAATATGTTGATATACGCTACAGTTTTCCGAGAGAAATATGGTCTAACTGGCCGGTAGAGATCGTAGAGCGCGAGTAAGCTAACGAGGTGGAACATGGAGAGAGGAATCATAAAATTTGGCGATGCGGTCTTTGCTATTTTTGAGGATGAAACTGAGTTTATCTTTACTGTTGATGGAAAGCAAATTGGAACACACAAGGGGTTGATAAAGACTGAAGAACTGATTGGAAAACCTTTTGGTTCGACCTTCCGGACTCATAAGGACGAGAAATTCGTTGCGCTACGTCCCAGGTTTGTTGACGAAATCTTTCACATGAAGAGAAAAACGCAAATAGTATACCCAAAAGACATAGGTTATATTCTTTTAATGCTCGATATTAAGGAAGGTGACAGAGTCATAGATGCGGGTATTGGGAGCGGCGTTATGTGTGCTGCGCTCGCAAGGATGGTCGGAGAGAAGGGAAAAGTCTTTGCTTATGAAAAAAGAGAAGAGTTTCTGAAGCTAGCTCAGAAAAACCTTTAAAAATGGAAGTTAAGCGACAGGATCGTTTTCAAATTAAAGGATATAGCTGAGGGATTTGACGAAATTGTAGATGCGATATTCCTGGACGTACCTGATCCATGGAACTATATTCATCAGTGTTATAACAGTTTGATAGGATCTGGAAACCTAGCAATAGTCTGCCCGACGACAAATCAAGTGCAAGCTGTTATCGAAGAACTGCAAAGAAGCAGTTTTTCTCAAATTGAGGTCTGGGAGAATCTTTTTAGACAGTATAAACCAAATCCTGAACGCCTACGTCCGTTTGATCGAATGGTTGCTCATACGACCTACATGATTTTTGCTAGGAAAAAAGTTCTTGGGGAGGGATGACTGTGAAAAGAAAAAATCTTCTGGCGATAGTAATTGTCTCGGTAAGTGTGGTTATATCAAGCTGGCTTTTGTCAGCAGCGATAACAGCCAAAGATGTGAACAAAGCACTCGAACCGTTTTACCAAAGTTTGAGTTACATAATAAACGCCTACTATGAAAGGGACAAAATCGACCTGAACCGTCTTATGGATTCGGCCATTGATGGTCTTGTTAAAGGACTTGGAGATGATTTTTCCTATTATGAGAATCCTGAGGGAGTTGAAGAAAAGCAAATAGAGATGGAAGGTGAATACGGAGGTTTAGGAATCGAAGTAACTTATGACAATGAATACAAAGCAGTAAAAGTCGTTGCCCCAATGTATGGTACACCAGCCTGGAAAGCTGGTTTACAAGCAGGAGATCTCATAGTCGCAATTGATGACCAACCTGTGAGCGAAATGACTTACATGGAGGCAGTGAGAAAGCTGAGGGGAAAACCAGGTACAACTGTTACAATAAAAGTTTTAAGAAAGGGTGAAACCGAGCTGCTTATTTTCCAAATCGTCCGAGAAGTAATCCAAATAATTCCCGTTAAGTACTCATTTATTAAAACAGTTGAAGGTAGCATTGGATATTTGATGATTACCAGATTTAGTGCTAAAACATATGAAGAAACGAATCAAGCACTCGATGAACTGTTTTCGAAAGGCATCAAAGGCTTGATCATTGATCTTAGAAATAACCCTGGAGGATATTTTAACAGCGTTATAGATGTCGCTAGTTTGTTTATTGATAAGGGAATAATTGTTAAAACAAGGAATGCTTACGGAGTGGAAGAAGTTTATGAATCGACTGGTAACAACTATCCAAATGTTCCAATCGTAGTACTTGTGAACAATGGATCAGCTTCGGCTTCTGAGATTCTTACCGCGGCTCTTATGGAAAATGGTATTGCCAAAGTAGTAGGTAAAAAGACTTTTGGGAAGGGATCTGTGCAAACAGCGTTTCCATTGTCCAACGGTGGGACGCTTTATTTGACTACAGCACGTTACTTGACCCCAAAAGGCAACAACATTCATCGGATAGGAATAGAACCGCATATCCACATAGATGTAGCCGAGGTAAGGCGTGAATTAGCGGCAGTTGACTACACAAAAAGAGTCGTCGAAGTTGATATGTCTGATGAATACGTTGTGAAAGGTCTGGAGGTTCTTCTGGAGATGATGAAATGACGCCTACGGGAATGGCTGTGTTTATCTTCGTTCTCTGTTTAATTGTTGGTTTAATTTTTTTGGGCCTGGCACAAGGTAGTACAACACTTATCATCATACAGCCATTCCCACGAGTGCATTTGGTTTCGCCCTTGAGGAGCACACTCACTCAACTAAAAGAAGAAGCAGAGCAACTGATTTTTTACGGAAGATTGTTAAGATCTGGTCATAAAATATCCCTCAGTTCATTTGGGCAAAAAAGTGTCCTGGAAATTGATTCATTTAGGGGTTATCAGGAAATGAAGTCAAAGGTTGAATTACAATATGGGGTGAAACCGCCTGAAGAAGTTTTATACACCAAAATAGATGGGAAAAGCTTTGTATTACGAGCCTCATTTACTTATAAGAACAACATGGTTATCTACAGACCTCGTATTGTATTGAACGAAGGTGGACAACTTTTGAATAGTTATAATGACGTGGCTCAAGCAGTATGGACAGTTTTGAGTGGAGAGAGGGTTTTAGTTGCTGGAGCAGTGGAACCTCGTTACTTGGAAGCTATGAAAATGTTGGCGCAAAAATATTTTATAGAAGTGGTGAATGAAAAATGAAGTTCTTTTTGCTATTTTTCTCACGAAGGGCAGTTGAAAAGACATCTGATTGGTGGACTGTTTTTCTTCCTTTCATCCTTGCAAGTACTATCTGGTTCGGACTATTTGACAAGATTAGTTTCTTTGTGCTTAATACCAACAGATTAGTCAAGTTTCTAGAATTCAATCTTCTTATTTTCTTTTATATTCTGGGTTTGTGTGGAGCTGCAATGGTATTCGAAAAAGACAAAAGAAAGGTATTGCAGATCCCTTTGTATTTCTTGCCTTACATATTTTTACCCTTGTATACGCGAATATTGGACTTTTTTGCGATGCCAGTTTTCTGGGCATTTGAGATCTGCTTTTTGCACAGCATGATCATTTCTCTGAGTGAGTATGGTTTGTATTTCACGATATTTAGGGTAGTCGGAAACTTGTCAGCTACGTTGGTGGTGAGAGATTGGCTTTGAGTAGAATTGTTGTCAAGTACCGGTATGCCATAGTTATCGTTTTTTTAACTCTAACATTACTTTTTGGATACTTGGCATTCACAAAATTGTTTGTGAATTCAAATTTGGCTAACTTAGCACCTGAAGGTGATAATAGCTACGCAGATCAACTTGCGTTCTTAAGTGACAAGTTGTCTTCGAACGTCTTAGTGGTAGTTGCATATACCAATAACAACTTAGAAAACGCAAAGAAAGCACTTGCAGAATTAAAAGACCTTTTTGAATCAAGCGGTTACATTCTCGAAACAATGAAAATTGATGATCCAGAAATTTTTGTCAAATACGGTTTTCTTGCCTTTGAATCTAAGGAATTTGACAACTTGTCCACAATCTTCAATTCTTCACTTAGCAATTTTCTGGACTTTGCTGAATGGAGAAAATTAGTTACCTCAGCTTCAGTTGTTTACTCTCTGATATCTGAATATGCAAAAAGGTCTGGTATAGAAAGATACATTCTGATCTCACCAGATCAGCGTGTGGCACTGATTAATTTTGTCATGAAGGATAATTTTGTAGATGTAAAGAGGGTGAACAAAGCTATTTCTGAACTGAGAAAAATCGCTTCGCAAGTTGAACAGCGTTGGTCAATCAAATTCTTATTTACTGGTACACCAGTTGGCGTTTATGAATCCAACCAGCAAGTGAGTAAAGATTTCATGCTTACAACTTTAGTGGCACTCGCAGGGATATGCATTGTAATCTTCATAAGTTTTGGAAGTTTGACAATACTGTTTCTTCTACTGATGTCAATGATAATAGGCATGTGTATAACTCTTGGGATTGTCAATCTAGTGCTCGGTGAGATAAACATTGTGACCTCCTTTGTGAACGCTATGATACTCGGTCTAGGAATTGATTATGGGATTTACATTGTCTCGAGAATAGCATTCCTCTCAAAAAACAACAAGGTAGACGAGAATATTGTCACGATGGCGATCACAGAATTAGCGAAGCCATCTTCTATAGCACTCTTGACGACTGTGGGAGCGTTCAGTTCCATGTTTCTAGGACTGTCCAAACCCTTCATGCAAATGGGTGTTTTTGCCATCTTTGGAATGGTGATTTTTTACCTTACCATGATGATGTTCCTACCAGCACTCGTTTTGGTATTGAGACCGGTTTTGAGAGAGCGAGCCCTTCGGGTATTCAATATTATTCAAAGGAAAAATTTCAAAAGTGTTTTCAAAACATCTGTTTTGGTATTTGTGATCACTCTTGTGCCTCTGGGGCTGCATAATCTGACAAATTATTGGTACACCCCATCCGGTTTAATTTCCAACAAGGCAGAATCGGCTATCGCATTTGATGAAGTAAAAAGAAGTTTTCAGAAGGTTGGGTTCGGTGAAATATGCTTGCTTGCAGACGATTTGGAAGAGCTGAAAAGAATTCGGGACCTAGTGAAAAAGTCAGGTTTTCTAACAGATCCTTTTTCAGTCTTAAATATACTTGAACTCGCCACACAAGAAACTATTCAAGATTTTCCAAAGATTTACGGTCAGGTGTTCCAAATTGTGAATAACCCAATATTGATGGGGATTTTCCACCGTATTGGTATGTATCCGCAGGTACTTGAAATGTTTAGAGTCGTAAAAGATGCAAGAAGTATTCAAGACGTAATAAATGAATTAAAAAAGGACGTGCCAATGTTTTTCTACGAAAAAGATGGAAAGTTGTCTTTTGTAATTTACACTGATGGAATCGAGGACATTTACAAAAATAATCGTCTTAAGACTGTGTTCAATTATTTTGAAAGAAACCACATCAAGGCTTATGGGTACCCAGCTATCCTTTATAAAGTTATGAAGGACATGAGAAACACTATTTACCTTTTGGGTTTGCTAGTGTTTGCAGGTGTTTTCGGAACTGTGGTTTTAACCTTGCGATCGTTAAGAAAAGGTGTTATTATTCTTGCTTTGTTGGTTTTATCTATCTTCATGGCCTTTGGTATTGGAAGACTGGCTGGGATCCGTGCCTCATTTCTGACCTTGCTGATACTTCCAATTTTGGCTGGAATAGGTGTTGATGGATTTGTCCATATAATTTTTGCAATGGAAGAGAAAGACAGAATGGTGATATCAAAAACGCTTCAATCAATCACGTCCTCTTCCTTAACAACAATAGTTGCTTTTGGAAGCTTTGCCCTAGCTCAGGGTCGTTTGCTGAGAGAATTTGGTATATTAATGTCTGTTGGAATGTTTGTCACTTGGATAATGATTTTGTATCTAGCGTCGTTTTTTAAAGGAGGATTATCCAATGAAAATAGCGATGTTAACTGACGCTTATTTTCCACAACCAAACGGCGTAGCGGTTTCTGTTTATCTTTACAAAAAGTATTTGGAAAAACTTGGTCACGAAGTTTACGTTGTCACACCTTTCGGACCAAAGTCAGATAAAACAGTCCTAACCATCGGAGGGACAACTTTTCCTTGGGAGAAAAACCACGTAATTCCAAGCAGTGGACGGATCTTGCCAATAATAAATTTTCTGAAGCAAAACAAAGTTGAAGTAATCCATAGTCATGCCCCATTCGCTCTCGGTTTCAGAGCCTTAGCTGTTCAAAAATATCTTGGATTGCCCCACGTTCATACTTATCACACACTATTAGTGGAGTATCGACACTACATTCCAAAACCTCTTACCCCTTCAGCGAGATCAGTTGAAGAGTTTTCAGCTTGGTTCTGTAACATGGTCAATCGTGTTATAGCACCTACAGAAAAAATTAAAAGTGAACTAATGAAGTATGGAGTCACTCGCCCAATAGATGTCGTTCCAACTGGGATGGATGTAGAGCACTTTCAGAGACCAGCAACTGTAAATATCAGGAAAAAATTTGGCATAGGTGATCAAACTAGGTTGCTACTGTTCGTTGGGAGATTGGCTCACGAAAAGAATGTTTTGTTTCTTCTAGACGTTATGAAAGAACTAAAGCAAAGGCATCTTGATGTTCATCTTCTTCTAGTTGGTGATGGACCAGCTAAGGAAGAGATACGTAACTACTCCATACAAACTGGGGTGGATCGGCAAATTACACTCGCTGGAGTTGTTAACAGAAATGATTTACCAGACTACTATCAGCAAGCGGACTTGTTTGTCTTTGCATCTTTAACTGAGACGCAAGGACTTGTTGTTCTTGAATCGTTAGCAGCTAGTACACCCGTTGTCGCAATCAAGAAAATGGGCATTGCGAATGTCCTGAGAGATCAAGATGGAGCTCTCTTGATAGACGAACCTGATGTGAAAGCTTTTGCGCAAAGGGTTGAAACATTGCTCACCAACGCCTCGCTCTATGAAGAGATGAAACGAAGAGCTAAGGAATACGTCACATTAAACTGGTCCATTGAATCGAGGGTCAAGGAAATCCTTGAGTCTTATAAAAAGGCAGTTGACGAAGGCCCATTATCAGTCGATTTTTGGAACAACCTGTGGGTAGAGATAATGGTTGAAAAGATGAAGAACATATACACCAAGATATTCCAAGATAAGAAATCAGGAGGTGTTAGACATGGTAGCATTACACTTTCTTCTCGGTCACGTCGTGGCTGATCACGCCTTTACAAATAATGCAAAGATAAGAAAGTATTCCGGAATAAAGCTTGCGGGCCATATATTTTGGTCAATCTTTGCCATCTTGGCTTTTACATTTGACATAGTCTTCTCCTCCATGAAAGCATTAACAATCTTCGCTATTCTTGCTGTTACACACGCTATTCTGGACATGCTCAGGGTAAGATATTGTTCTATAAGCAAACGAATTGTTGATGCAATTGAACTAGTAGGTTTGATTGCAGCATTCATAGCAAATATATTCTCTTTTGGATTGCTTGAAAGATCATATTTATCGGCTGAATTTATCTTTTACTTGCTTGGTATGAGTGTAGTTTCTGTTGGTGTTACTTACTTTTTCAGGAATTTCTATCCAGGTGACGAGAACCTTGGTGATGTTGATGGAATATCGGAAAGACTCGCTATATTCATCTTCTTACTGGCGTCCAAACCTTTCTTAGCTTTTGTATCGATCGTAATTGCTATCATATATAGATTGATCTTTGTTAGAAAAGTTGATCATACTTGGTGGATCAGTCCAGTGTGTGGAGTTTTGCTGAGCTATCTTTGGAGGATATTGTTGTACTGATGATCGGAGATAAAGTAATTCACCTGCCGGTTGTTGATTCCACAAATAACTTTTTGAGAGATAACCACGAAAGATTCACCCATGGTACAGTCGTTATAGCAAATCTTCAAACGAGAGGACGTGGTAGAAATAACCGTGAGTGGTTTTCACCAGAAGGAGGATTGTGGTTTT
The DNA here is from genome assembly GCA_041640575.1 of Pseudothermotoga sp. Lineage (GTDB taxonomy): Bacteria > Thermotogota > Thermotogae > Thermotogales > DSM-5069 > Pseudothermotoga. The sequence goes on from JBEPZZ010000013.1 coordinate 11,714, forward strand.
CGATACTTTTTAAGCCCAGGAAGCCTTTGAAACCAACTTTCTTCACGAAAGTTGCTTCTCTTGCCGTGCATCAGGTGTTAAACAAAATTGGAGTTCAAAACAAGATAAAGTGGCCAAACGATATATATGTGAGCGGTAAAAAGTTGTGTGGTATCCTTACCGAAACGATTTATGAAGGAGAGAGGCCAAAAATTGTAATTTGCGGGATCGGTATGAATGTGAACAACGAAATAACTAAAGATATAGCTGACAAAGCCATCAGCCTATCACAGATTACAGGACGAAATCATGACCTAAATGGATTACTAAAAATGGTCATAAACAAGATGAACCAAATTGTCAAAAAATACTACACTAAGCCGGAAGCGTTAACCCGAGTCTGGAAAGAAAGGCTGATGCACAGAGAAGGAGAACAAATTAAATTTCTACTCAATGGAGTAACTGCAACAGGAAGGCTTATCAAAATTGAGGACGATTTTATCGTTGTTGAATTGGAAAATCGCCAACTTAGGATTTCATCACTCGAAGTTGTCGTTTCGTGATTCAGATAACAGTTTATACTCGCGCTCAGAAATGACTTGCACCTCAATAATTTTGAATGGAAAAAGAACTTTTATTGTATCTCCAACCTTAACCGTGTAAGATGGTTTAACAACCTTGTTATTCACCAGAACACGTGAGTGATTAATCATTTCCTGAGCTACGGTTCTTCTTTTTATTATTCTTGTATCTTTCAAATATTTATCTATTCTCACATTTGTCACCCAAATTGGAGTATAATATTTTTTAGGGAGAAATGCTATGCCTTATTTTCGGTATACAGCAATTGATAGTCAAGGAAAACGTGTAAAAAGTGTTGCCGAAGCCGATAGCGAAAGTCAACTCTTCGAAATTCTGAAAAAGAAAGGATATGCAGTATTAGAAGTCAGGCGAGTCGATAGTAGAAGACAGGTTGCTGTCTTTGGTGTTCCCCTGGGAGAACTTTCGATATTTTCTAGACAGCTTGCAACGATGGTTGGTGCAGGCTTAAGAATTAAGGATGCCCTGGTAATTCTCAGTAATCAAGTCGTTTTTTCAGGAAGATTCAGAAAGACAATAGAAAGAATGGTTATAGCAATCGAAGGAGGAGCATCCTTTTCAAGTGCTTTACAAGCCCAAGGTATATTCGATTCTGTTTTTATAAACCTTGTCGCCGCTGGTGAAGAAGGTGGTGTTCTTGATAAATCTTTAGAAAAGGCTGCTGATTTCTACGAATCATCGAAAAGACTTCAGGATGAAGTGAAATCAGCTATGGCTTATCCAACGTTTGTACTAGTCTTTGCAATTGGCGTGATATTCATCATCTCCTTTTACATCTTACCGAATTTGATTAGCGCTTTTGGAAGCATTCCAACCAGTGGCGTTATAAAATTTCTTATGAGTGTGAGCAATTTTATCCGTGTGAGATGGTCAAGTGTTCTACTGATTGGAGTTTTAGCAACATTGGGACTATATCTGTTCATGAAAACTAGATATGCAATTTACCTAAAAGATTTCCTAGCAGGTTTGTTTCCACCCGCAGCTAAGCTGAGGTATATGATGGCTGTTGAACGATTCTGTAGAACCCTTTCTGTTTTAACGGCGAGTGGAGTACTCCTGACAAAAGCCGTGGAAATGTCTGCCTTAGCATCAAATAATCCAAAGATAATTAGAAAAAGCAAACTCATCGTTGAGAGAGTCCGTGAAGGAGCGAGTCTTAAGCAAGCGCTTCTAGAATCTGGCGTCTTTCCCCAGATAGTATATGAACTTGTTGGTACAGGTGAGGAAACAGGTAAGTTAGAAGAAGTTCTCGGAAAAGTTGCAGAATTTTACGAAGATCAAGTCAGAGTTGGTGTCAAGAAGTTGGTTTCCTTGGTAGAACCAATGCTTATCGCCGGTGTTGGGGGATTCATAGCTTTCATGGCTTTTGCGATGTATAACACTATTTTTCAACTGCAGCAAACGATTGGAAGATAATACATGCTTCTTGAGATTCTGATTGCTGTAGCTGTAGTTATAGGAATGACCTTAATAGGTATATCCTTAGCTAAAGTTGTTGGAATGATGGTTCAAAATCTGCAACCTTACTTTGTTAAATGTACTGTGTACAAAGCCTTAGAATGGATTAGCAATGAAATTAGTGGACAAGTTATCATTGGAACCATCAATAACGACAGAATTAGAATACGAGCCGTGCATTTCCCCAATCAAAAAGCTGTAACTATTATTGTCGGTAAACCTGTAGGAATTTCGAGATCAGATGGTATGTCCTTGATACTAAGTCCTTCAGATGTAATAAGAGCCGGAACAATTGAAACAGATCTATGGGCGATTAGTTTTCCACCTGTTGTGGCTCGGATCAACGTATATTTAAAGAGGTGAGAATGTGCAAATTTTTCATAAGATGGTGACAGCAATCGATATTGAAAATGAATATATAAGTGTTGGTAGAGCCCATAAGGCAAGAGGTAAATTGACAGTCTTAGAACACCACTCATGTGAGTGTACTGAACCACTAAAAACAGCAAAGGATCTTATCTCAAAAGTTGGCACAGATGCTGAAGATATAGTAGTCGTCAACTATCCGAGCGACCTCTTGCTTTTCAATACTGTGAACGTCCCTGCAACAGTTAAGGGCAGGGAGCTCACCAATTATTTGGCTATGGAAATTTCGCACTTGTTGAGTGTCCCAATTGAGGACTTGGTAGTTGAGGGGTTAGAAGGCCCTTCTAGTAAAGCAGTTGCAATCGTAGCAAAGAAAAGAGAAGTAAATTCCTTAGTTACTAGGTTGATGGAGGCTGGTCTGCCTGAGCCCGATGTTGTTCTTCCAGACATCTTTAAATATCTACAACTTGTCAATGTTACTATACATTCGACTATAGCAGTTGCGATATTTGCGACTCATTACTCTGCAGTTTGCGTTTATGTTTCAGGAAAGTTAGCTGGTCTGAGAAGCGTTCCATATTCCACTCAAGAGATCCTGGGCATACTCACGGAGGAAACAGGTTTCACTAAAACCGAATTACAAGTAAACTCCAAGGTTATCGAGTTAGAAAAACTCACGAGAATGGTTGAATCATTGATTCCTGACATGCCATATACAGTTGAGCGCGAATTGATCTTTCTTTTGAGTAGCATACAGTCCGGTGTGTCAGTGCGTGATGTTTCAGGATTATACGTATTGTGTGATCCACTAATCCTAACAGGTGCTTTTATCAAAACCCTAGAACTGAACGAAACTTTCCAAGGAAAAGTTAGTAAGATACCTTTGTCATTTGAGGTGGAAGGAGTACCACTTGGTTTGCTGGGAATGTTGCTGAGAGGCGGTGCTGAATTTGGAAAGAATAAATTTGTACAGGTACAAAAAGCCAATACTTAAGTTTAGCTCTTTCCTCGTTCTTGTTATAGTATTGTTAGCACCCGTTTTCGCAACAAAATTTACGACAGAGTTTTACAAACAGGCAGTTCTTAGCGCGTTAAAAGCTAAGTATGGTGTGGTGCTTTCAAAATATGGCTTTGATCTGACACCATCAGGTTTACATAAGCAGTATGCGGATATAAAACGCCAGAATGATTTATTATATGCAGAGAGCAAAAGACTGCAAGATCGTATTACGCTTTTAGAAAACCATCTTTACGATTACTCTGTTACCACGGTTCCGATAAAGATTTTGCTCAACAGCTGGGAAAAAAATGATTCTAACTGGTTGGTGCTGTTAAAATTGTCACTTGATGCAAAAAGGTTTGGCTTAACATTTCATGAATTGTACTTCATCAACGGGACCCCATCCTACGAAAAGATCCTTAACATGCTTTCTAGTTATTACAAGGTTTCAAGAATTGTTGAATATGAAACGGTGATACCGTTCCTAAACAAGAAGATAACGAAGGTTACAATCAGTGGGAGTCGATGAATATGCGCCGAAAACCTGCTGGTATCAACCGCAAAACTGCCATTCTGTTAGCACTGTTGATATTTTTCGGTTCGGCTGCTTATCTAAATGTATATGATTATTTGAGTTTTACAAGTTTTTCAGAAAAAGTGGACGTGCAATTGACCGTCCTCTCTGAACTTGATAAGAATGTTGCTGAGAAGAAGTCTTACCTTTCAGTTCTGGAAGAAACTCTGCAACCAAGAATTTCGGTTAATACGTTCCAGAATTTTGCTAAGAACATTGGACTTAATTTCAATAAGAATCAGGATGGAAGTTACAAAGTCGAAGGCGTGTGTAAACCTGAAGACGTGCAAGAATTGCTAAGGGTTCTACTTGGAAATCCAAATTTGCGTTTAAAATCGCTGTCTATAGATAACGAAACGGAAATACCAGTTCTTGTCCCTGGACTTGCCTATGATCCCAGAGTTTCTTTGGAACTTGAATTTTGGAGCGTGATTGATCGATGAAAAAAAGACTCATTTTTATGATAATAGTTTTAGTTGGTGTCTGGGCTATAGCAGTTTACTTTTTACTCTCTCAGAACAGGTCTTCTCAAGTAAGAACCAACAACACTGCAACTGAATATCAAATCCAACCATTGAAAAGAAGGTTATCACAAGAGGAACTTGGTAAAATTCAACAATTAGTGAGCCTAGCAGTTGAAAGAATGAATTTGTTTGATTTGTACGTGCTTCATCTCCAACGGGAAACAGTAAATTCGAAGATGCTGTCTTCTTTGGAAAAATTGGGAGAGTACCAGTTTGCTGGGTTCCTTATAGGAGAGAGCGAAAAGTCAATATTACTTGCCAGAGAGAATAAGATTTTGAGCAAAAATGTTGGTGAAATCATTGATGAGAGGTATCTAATTCTGCATGTGGCAAGCTTTGGTTTGCTTGTTCTAGATGTCAATACTGGGAACCTTTTGACTATTAGATAGGGGAGGGGACTAAATGAGGAAAGTTATTTTATGCTTTTTGATGATTGTTTTTGTAACTTTGAATGCTTCGCAAATAGTTAAAATCACGCCGACATTTCTTAAGGACGAAATTTCTTTTCTAGTTCAACTAGATAGTCAGATAAAGGCAGGAGATGTAGTTGTAGACAAGAATGCCTCGGGTTCAATTCTTTCGGTTTATCTGAAGGGTGTTTCTTCATCAACCTTGTACTTGCCGGTAGCGTATGGACCAGTTGATTCACTAAGGGTTTTTGAGATTCGTGAAGGAACATTGATCTTAATTCACATGCTGATTCCTGCGGAACCGTCAATAGAAACACTTGCGAACAGTGTCAAAATCACTATTCCAATATCTGGGAAAAAGGTCGATTTGGTTCTCACCGCTGAAAGTACCTTTGAAACAGCTGTTAAGTTCCTAGCAGACGAACTTGGAATAAACGTTGTTGTTTCGGATTCTGTTAAGAATCAAAAACTTTCTTTGAAACTTCAGCAAATTTCCCCAGAGGATGCTTTACGAAATCTTTTGACAACAGTTAAAGTTCAGAATGAACCTTTGGCATATAGTTATATGCCAGATGGAACTTTGCATATTGGAACAAAAAGTGATATTGCCTTCCGTTTTGGGAAATTCTGGGGTATTTATGACGTAACTGATAAACAAATATTAGTTGAGAAGTTGCAATCTCTGATATCCCCAGCTACCATCATGACATACTTACCAAACAAAGCGGTTCTTTTCGTGTATGGAGACGTTCAAGAGCAAGAGTTAATCTCAAGAATAATTTCGCTGTCACCGGTCTTAATAACTGAGGAGATAACTTTAACAGCACCTGTCGAAAATGTTGTCAGGATGCTTGATTCATTGAGGAAGCTATACGTTTTTGAGTATACAGTAATAGAAGGTCTGAACAAGATCGTGCTGAGAGCGGACTCAAAAGTTGTAGAAAGGGTTAAGTCGTACATACGAGAATATCAACAAGCTTACAAGTTGCAAACTATCAGTGAAGAAAAGCAAAAAGAGGAAAAGATTCCTCCAGCAACAGGTATTGAAACGAAGAACTGGAAAGTTATCTACCCGCAACAAGCTCAAGCTATTCTAAGGGATTTTGGGCTTCAAATAAAGGACTTGGGACTTGGGTACATAGAGGTGCGTGGAAATACCAACGATCTACTGATCGCTGAGAGAGTTTTACAAGATCTAGGTTTTTTCAGCACTGAAAAGTTGTCACTCCGAAGTCTAACGTTGCCAAAATCCATAGGTAAAGTCGTCCTTGACTTCTTGGATGAAATCTTTGGTTTGAAAGAACCAAGGATTCTCGTCTTAGAAGAACAAGACCAAATTACAGCTGTCATTTTCGCCCCATTCGAATACGTTGAAACGGTCATAGATTTTACTGGGAAGTTGACAAAACTTCTTGCAGTAGAAGAAAAGACGGAGATCTTTTTCCTTGAGGATGAACAGACTGCCAAATTAATTTCAGAAATACTTGGCACCATATATGGGATCAAAAGCGTGGCTGTTCAGAGTGTTCTGAGAGTCACAGGTAGCGTCGAACAAATTACTAAAGCCCAGAACTTCATTAATTTCTTCGTCAAAGAAAGAATAGTGAGACTAGTAGAAGCAAGATTCGACGATGAAACCTTTAATGAGGTTCGACAGTTTATCGAGGGTAAATACAAAGTTAGCCTTAGCGCAAATTTGAAGATCCTGGGAAAAGTCATGGTTACCTCTCAGAATCTGCAGGAACTGGAGAACGCGGTACTTGAGATTCGACGGATATATGAATCAGTCTTACAAATGCGAGAGAAATCAGTAAGATTAGTCGTCTCAATATCAAACATCGATTTTCAAACCATTGAAAATTTCTTGCAGCAACTTGAAGATGTGAAGATTGCGCAAACTCCATCTGTTTACATAATAACTGGTAATCCTAACGCAGTTGAACGAGCCGCAAATCTTATCGAGCAGCTTCGCCATGTAATTGAAGAACGCAAATCCTACCTCATTTTTAGGCTAAACAGGGCAATTAACAAGGAAGATCTTGTGCGAGCTCTTGAGGAATTCGTACAAGTTAGAGTCCTATCTGTGGGGAACATGTTGATTATTTACGGAAGCGAATCGAATCTGGAGAATGCTAAATTGTTTATCAGCGACGTTATCAAAGCAGCTGCTGAAATCGGTGAACAGTTCGTTCAAGCCGTCAGAGTCATACCTTACGATGGTGTAACTCCTACTGAAGAACTTCAGGAGTATTTGAAAACACTTGGAAAAAACGTTGAAGTCAAATTGTTTCGGACCTTTGAACTCGTAAGTTTTATTGGAACCGAAAGCGACGTCATACAAGCGATAGAAGAATATTCCAGGTTGAGTCAAAAAATTACTGAGAAGTTGAAACTTGAAGAACAGCCGAGGTTCGAGTTGGAAGAAAGAGTAAAGATAGCAATACTTGATGGCGAAAGGTTCTCAGTGAAGTGTGACGATGTAGAACTTTATGAAGCCATATCTAAAATTGCGTCAGCACTCGGTAAGTCAATTATCTATTTCGACAAACCACTGGAAAAGATAACTCTGGATGTCAGATCAATTGATTGGCAGAACTTCATCAAAATGATCGAAGAAGAGTATGGATACCATTTTGCCGAAAATCAAGGAGTAATCGCTTTGATAAAGCCCAAACCCGTGGTTGATAAAACAATCGAAGAAAAATTCGTTTATACGGTTCCCCATAATATTGAAAACGTGAAACCGATAATAGAATTCTATGGCGGTAGAGTCCTTGTTGATTCCACTAAGAATCTCTTGATAATCACCGGAGTAGACAGATCCAAAAGAGAACAGATCGAAACCTTGATTAAAGATTTTGAAAAACCGACTCCGCAAGTTGAAATCGAAGCACGATTTGTCGAAAAGTCTTTATTGGATGAATTAATAAGAAAATACGGGCTTAATTTAAATATCAGCTCACCTACTGGTGATGTCAACCTTGATTTCAGCAGCTCTGGAGAACTGAATTTGTCGACATCAGTTATTGGTCTTGTTGATTATCGAAATTTGTTATCGTTGTTGCCCAATGCCAGAGTAAATCTGAGTACCCAGATTTCAGATGGTTCAGACTTTAACAATTTGCTTGCTAGTCCAAGAATAGTAACAAGTAGTGGGAAAGAAGCCAGAATCCTTATAGGCGAAAGAATCCCTTACTTTTACACCGCTCCTGACGGAACTACAGTTGGACCTCAGTTTTTGGACATCGGTATCGAACTGAGATTGACTCCATACGTCAGATCAGATGGAACCATCGATCTTCAAATATACACAAAAGTTAGCGAGGAAAAGACGAGAGTCAATGTTCCAGTGCCTGGTGAAAGCACACGTGAGGCACAGACAAGGGTGATTATAAAGGACGGTGATACGCTGATAATTGGCGGTTTAATACGTGATAAAAGAATCGAAAGAATATCGAAAGTCCCAGTTCTGGGAGATTTACCTTTTATAGGAACATTCTTCAGAAGCAAAACTGAAAACTATGAGAAACAAGAACTTATGATTTTTATCACCGCGAGGGTGATTGGTCTGTGATTAGATACCCTGTTGTCTCTGGGACTTTCTATCCAGGCTCTATTAACAAATTGAGACAGATGATATCTGATCTCATGAAACTTCGTCTTGGACCAAATGTATCAGATATTGACGTTCCGGTGTCAAGACCTATGGGTAGGAACCTTGCCGTAATAGTTCCGCATGCTGGCTATATCTATAGTGGATCTGTCGCTGTCCATGCTTATGTCGAAGTCGCAAAGCAAGGAAAACCCACCCTGGTTGTTTTATTAGGACCAAATCACACCGGAAGAGGTGCAAAAGTTGGGGTTTGGAACACAGGATATTGGATTACACCATTCGGTCAAGTTCAAGTAGACGAGGAGGCAGCTGATCTGCTGCTGAGAAACTGCGAAATTTGTAAGTCTGATTTTGATTCGCATTTGATGGAGCATTCACTAGAGGTTCAATTACCATTTCTGCAGTACCTTTTTGCTGATTTCAAAATACTGCCAATAACGATCTCTCAGGTTTCGGCGCAAATATGTCAAAAGATTGCTTTAGGATTGGACGCACTTGCCTCCAGTTATACCAATGTCCTTTTTGTAGTTTCAACTGACCTTAACCATTATGAAGATCAAGGGATTACTTTGAAGAAGGACTCACTTGCAATCGAAAAAATTGTGTCAAAGGATCCCAACGGATTGCTAAGGGTTGTGCTGGATGAAGACATTTCAATGTGTGGGGTCTTTCCAGTAGTAGCCTTTCTTCAAATGAAAACATTTGCTAGACCGAGGCTACTTTGCCATGCTACTAGTGGTGATGTCACCGGGGAACTCAGCCAGGTCGTTGGCTATGCCGGCTTCATTTGCGAACCAGTTTAATGAATTCGTCAAGCTCTGTTACCTTCAAAACTTTTGATGTGAAGAAATAAATTAGTATGCCACAAAAAACGAGACCTATGGTATAGAGCCTACTTTCGTAAAGAATAGAAGCAATCCAAACCGCTAAACCCATTGCTAGCGAAGAAATGATCACGCGTGTTACGTGACCAAAATCAATCTTTGGTTTGATTTTGAACCACAAGTAGACTGTCGAACAAAGCCCTGCCAGAGTTGTGGCCAATGCAATGCCATTTACCCCGATAGCCATACCTAGTGCAAAATCCAACGACGCATTGATAATAAAAGATAGAATCGTCGCAATAAATGGGATTTTCATATCCTTCTTGGCATGAAGTGCTCTTGTCAGAACAGCCATGACCGAGTATATTGGTAGACCTAAAGAGTAAAATAACAACACATTCGCGGTTTTCAGAGCATCTGCATAAGTGAATGCTCCGTGTTGATACACCAAGATCATTAACTGTTTGCTCAGAACTACGAGACCGATCATCGAAGGCAATGTTAGGAAAAACGATAAATGCAAAGAGTCTTTTAAATGTTCTCTATACCGCTCCTTGTTTGAACTCATCAGCGGTAAGACAACTGTCGACATTGCAACTCCAAAGACACCAAACGGCAGCTGATAGAATCTGTTGGCATACTGAAGAACTGAAACATTACCTGGTCCTAACAGCGAAGCAACGTTAACATCTATGAGAACATTGAATTCCGATACTGTCATAGCAAGTAAAGCTGGGAAAAATAACTTGAGAAATTCTTTGCATCCTTTAAAAGTGGGTTTGTATCGAAACCCTACCTTTAAGGACCCTGGTATCAACATTAAAAACATTAAAGCCCCGCCAACTGTAAAGCCCAAAGTCGCACCAAAGATTGGCGGGTTAAAAAAGCCAGAGAAGATCGTTCCAAGTATGATACCTATGTTCATCATGATTGGTGATACTGCAGGCACAAAGAATATGTTGTGTGAATTTTGAATTGAATAGAGCACAGCCCAGAGAAAAATGAATATTATGAAGGGAACGCTTACTCTGGACAGTGAAGCTGCCAGATTTCTTATTCCCATTTCTGCCCCACTGGAAAGAATCAAAGGCACAAGCTGTGGATAAAATTCAACAATCACTGTGATAACCAGAGTTGCCAAACCAAGAGAAGTTATTACGGCAGATGCAAATTCATTCTTATTTTGCTTTTCGTTGTAAAGTGGGACGAATGCCGAAGTCATAGCTCCCTCAGCAAATGCGCGGCGGAGAAGAAACGGAAAAGATATTGCAATTATGTATGCATCAAATTGAGCTCCTGCACCAAATTTGTTAGCCAAGAGCATATCTCTTACCAAACCCGTAAACCTCGATATGAGGGTCGCTAATGCAAAAAGTGTGCCATACCTTACAATTTCTGTCATCTTGATTTTTCCCTATACGCCTCTATTCCCAAAGCAAGTATTTTCATTGCATCTCTTAAGTCATGCTGGTTCAAAACGTATGCAATTCTCATCTCATCTAAGCCAACTCTTGGAGTCATATAGAAACCGTTGAGAGGCGAGACCATTGTTGTTTTTCCATCAACGTCGAACTCTAAAAGCATAAATTTGACAAACTCCTCAGTGTCATCGATTGGCAATTTTGCAGAGATATAAAATGCACCGTGAGGTTTCTGAAAGATAGCACAATCTATTTTTTTCAGTTCCTCATACACCACGTCTCTTCGCCCTTGATACTCCAACCTGATTGACTCAATGTATTCCTCACCCAGAGAGAGAAGTCCTATCGTTCCATACTGAGAATTGGTAGCAGGGCACAATCGGGCTTGTGCGAATTTTAAAGCTGAAGAATAGGCTGATTGATTTTTCACAACAAATGCGCCAACTCGTGCACCACATGCACTATAGCGCTTTGAGATACTATCAACCATGATTACCCTTTCTTGAATGTTACTGAATGAAAACATTGAGATGGCTTTATGACCATCAAAAGTGAACTCTCGATAGACTTCATCTGATATAATGAACAGATCTTTTTCCAGAGCAACATCAATTATTGACTTGAGTTGATCCTCATCATAAACTGCGCCAGTCGGATTACACGGATTTGAGAACAGTACTGCTTTTGTTTTTGGACCGACTTTTTCGAGAATCTTTTCTTTCTTAGGCACCGAGTACCCATCTTGCGGATAGGTTCTAACAGGAACGAGTTTGATGCCAAGTTGGGAGGCAAAACCCGCATAATTGGCATAAAAAGGCTCAAGTACAATTATCTCATCACCAGGATCTGCAACCACAGCCATAGCAAAAAGCACAGCCTCACTACCACCGTTTGTCACAATTATATCCTGTGGTGAAACGTCAATAGAAAACTTACGATAATATTTTGCGAATGCTTCCCGTAATTCTATCAACCCGGCAGAATGCGTGTAGGCTACAACTTCTGGTTTATATCTCTCTATGTACTCAAAGTAGATTGGTGGCGTTGGAATATCCGGTTGTCCAATATTCAGGTAATAGATCTTTTTCCCCTTTCTTGCTGCTTGCTCAGCAAATGGAATAAGCCTTCTTATGGGGCTTGCCGGGGTTTGGTTTGCTCTCTGCGAAATATTCACTGCCTTCGCCTCCTTGTCTCACAAATGAGAAACTTCAGATACCTTGTCTCCTCAATCCCGAGTATGTAAGGATGATCAAAAGATTGACCTGCTTTGTAGATAACTGCTAATTCTGCATGAGAATCTTCCGAAGCTTCTATCAAAATCTGCTCGAACTCACCCTCACTTATAACCTGAGTACATGAGCATGTTACAAGTAGCCCAGGCTTTCTTAGCATTTTGATAGCTCTGAGATTTATTTCCTTGTGTCCCCTAAATGCCTGGTCTTTTGAGTACGATGTCTTGGCAAAAGAAGGCGGATCGAGCACAGCTATATCGTACTGTTCGCCGGACTTTGAATTCTCTTTAAGCCAGTCGAAAGCATTTGTGTTTATCAACTCATATTTACCCTCAAAACCATTTCTCTTGAGAAGGTCCTCTGCAATCTGCAGAGCTCTATCAGAATAGTCAATTAGTTTCACATGCTCTGCACCGTATTGCAAAAGATGCAATGCAAAATTACCGGTATAACTGAAGACATCCAGACAAATCTTACCTTGTGCAAACGGGCGAAGAGCTTCAGCATTGTTGATTTGATCAAGAAAAGCACCCGTTTTTTGACCCAACAAGTCTGCCGCAAGGATAAGCCCATTTGATTGAAAGTAGATTATCTCTGGACCTGAACCGTAAATCCATCCTGTGCTTTCTGTCAAACCTTCTTTTTCTCTGGCGGGTGTATCTGATTTTTCATAAATTCCTATCGTTTCAGAAAAAATAGAAAGAAGAATTTCAAACACTTTATGCTTGAGTTTCTCCATTCCAAGGGTGTTTATCTGAACTACAAGATAATTACCGAATTTATCGACAATTAATCCGGGAAGCCAATCGGATTCGGCAAAAATGAGTCTCAAAGCTTCTCGTGTCTTAATAAGATTTTTTCTCCGTTCTATGGAAGCTTCAATGCGCGTTCTCAACAACTTCTCTATGCTCAAAGGTTCAAATGACATCAATCTAACAGTTATTTTTGAATTAGTGTTTATGTAGCCGATGCCATAAAACCTACCGGACGCTGTTAACACATCAACTATATCGCCATTCTCAAAGTCGCCGACGACTCTACTAATCTCGTTCTTGTAAATCCACGGATGATAGTGTTTTTCTCTGCCTTCTTTCAAATAGACCTTCGCTTTAATTTTTTCTCACCCTCTCGTAAAGCTCTCGAATCAAGACTTCATTGAAAATCCCTCTTGTCCATTGGACATGTTTCGCAGACATCACTCTCTTCACCCAAGTATCCAATTCTTCCTCCGAGATAGAAACCTTAACATTCAAACCAACTTGCTTGAGAAATTCATCCATACGGCCAAGTATCGATTCAATTTCAGAGACCTTTTCAGGCACTTCATATCTTGCTTGATCTACTACGGCACTTAAAAACACAGCAGTTGCATCTCCATGCCTAACATTTTTGAACGTACTTAACGGGTAGCCAAGAGCATGCGCCAATGTTGTGCTTGTCTGGGCAATTACAACCCCAGCCATGTAAGAGGCTAAGCACATTTTCTCTCTGGCAACTATGTCCTGTGGGGTTCGCAACGCTTTGGGTAGGTATTGTGAAACCAGTTTAATCGATTCCAAAGCAAGGGTATCCGAAGTTGGCGTAGCTCTTTTAGAAAGATATCCTTCCACTGCATGACAAAGTGCGTCTAATCCTGTAGATCTTGTCAAATTCTCGCTCATTGTCACTGTATATAGTGGATCTATGAAAGCGTATCGCGGAAAAACGACATCGCTCGAAAAACCACGTTTGAAGCCGTCATCATCGGTAAGTACAGAATATTGTGTTACCTCACTACCAGTTCCCGCAGTTGTGGGTATGGCACATATCGCCAAAGAATCGACATACTTTGACATGTCATAGAGATCTTCTACTTTCAGGACTTTGTTCTTCAGCAAAACAGCCACAGCTTTTGCTGTGTCTAAAGGACTTCCACCTCCAAGTCCAATTATGAAATCTACCTTTTCATCCTTATAAAGAGTTACTATTTTTCTGATAGTTTCAAAAGTTGGGTTTTCTTCAACTTCGTCGAAAACCATATAGCTTATACCGATACCTCTCAAAGCTTCTTCTAAGTCTTGAAGCGAACCATTCTTCTTCGAAGAGTATTTACCAGTAATTATTAGGGCCTTTTGTCCAAGACTTGCGAACACATTCACATTTTGTTTGATTACACCAGCGCCGAAAAATACTTTTGTAGGCATAAAATATTGCCACATACGAATCACCTCCTGCGAGCCTTCTGCGTTAAAGCATGCGCCAATCTTGTTGGCTCCGGCAGTCTGTGGTTCAGGCAAACTTTTTTTACAAGTCTGATCGCGGACTCAACATCACACAGATGACCGGGAGATACAAAAATTGGCTCAGCTCCTTCCATAGTTCTCAAAACGACCCCGATTTTCTTTCCCGAAGGATCAAGAAGTGGTGATTCGCTCCACTTAGCTTGTCCAAGTGGCTGATATGTTCCATAAAGTCTAGACTTCGCTACACCAATAGTTGGAAGATCAATCCAGAGCCCCATATGTGAGGCTATTCCCAATCCACGCGGGTGAGCTATTCCGTGCCCATCAAAGACAACAATGTCGGGTCGGTTTTTGAGATCTTCCCATGCTTTTAGAAACACGGGACCTTCCCGAAAAGCAAGTAAACCTGGCACGTATTCGAATTCTATCTTTTCTTCCGCGGATATAGCCTCAACTATACTCATGTTAAACATATCTATCACAACTATTACTGCACATCCGGTTCGTGAGCTAGGAAAAGATAAATCAACCCCGGCAACGTACCTGACGTTTTTGTCATCAAGGGGTAGTAATTTTATTTTATTCCTCAAAGCATTTTGTATCTGCACCGCTTCACGAATTGATACATTCCATTCATGCAATTTTATGTATTTCATTTGCTGATCACTACCACGGCGTCTATTATACCCTTCAAATAAATTCTATTCTTGCTGGCTTTATCAACGAGCATTAAATACTCTTTTAACAGATCAAATGAAAAATCTTTTATTTCAAAGATTCTGGT
This sequence comes from Pseudothermotoga sp., assembly GCA_041640575.1. Classification (GTDB taxonomy): domain Bacteria; phylum Thermotogota; class Thermotogae; order Thermotogales; family DSM-5069; genus Pseudothermotoga. The sequence goes on from JBEPZZ010000013.1 coordinate 26,721, forward strand.
TGGATAGGCTTTTTTTACAGTCTCCAAAATCAGGGTCTTTTTTGAACTGTTCATTATGAGAACCATGTCGTTTTTATAGTTAACTCCAATATCCTCCCAGATTACAAACAATGGAGAAGAGCCCACTGAAGAGTTCCACAAATTCAGCGTTCTAACAAGAAAATCACGAGACTTGTCAGTTGTCGAATTTAAGATCAGCAAGGATGGGAAATTCTCCTTTTCCTGCTTTGGTCTTTCCTTAGTGATCTGGTCTTTGAAGGTCTTGAGTTTCGATTGATCAAACACTATATCGCCTTTATCGGTAACTGTGTATGGAAAATTTACAAAACTCATATACAAATTCTTTCTAAATCTGAGACCAAGATACAATATTTCTCCCAATTTCAAATCAGTCTTGATTTTTCCAAGAACTTCACTTGCCATTTGAAGCAAAGTGTGCAAATCCATCTCAACTACCTTACTTGCAAGCTTTGACAAAACTTCTCTTTGTCTTTCTATTCTTGCTACATCACCCATCGCATCTTTTCTGTATCTGATATAAGCAAGTAATTGTTCCCCTTTCATCTTGTAAATACCAGGTTCAAAATGAATCGAGAGCTTTTGTCCAGTATCTTCATAATGCATTGGTTCCTTTATAGTGATTTCAATTGGTCCCAGCCGATCCCCAAGGTATTTAAAGACTTCGTAGTCAACTATGACATATCTTTCGACGTTTATTTCCAACATTTTGCTCAAAAGTGAGGATAGACCTTGTATTCCGCTCTTCTGATACACGGAATTTATTTTGCTATTTCCAATAAGCAAATCGCGTGGCACATTAGTCAAAACAATTTGTTTCTTTGCGTGGTCCACAATACCTATTACTATGGCGTCAGTTCTCACCGTGTTTTCGATTTTTTCATCAATACCTACAAAAAGTACTACAAGTGGATTTCGGTCTATTTTGCTTGGAAGAAAAATAGATAGCAGTTCTTCTGCATTTAAAAACATGAAAATTATGGAGATCAAAAGTACTCCAAGAGATACAGTAATCATTAGGATTACAGTTTTATTTTGCATATAATCCTCCATTCAGATTTTACCATTGGTAGATGTAGAATCATAAGTGTGGTGATGTTTCAAAATGTTTTGGCTCAAACTGATTGTGTTCATAGTTTTGTGTTTAGTCTTCAGAAAACTTACAAAGTACCAGCTGAGTAAATGGAGAAATCTGAAAAGTGTTGTAGCTGAAGGGCTTAAAAAAGAGGGGTGGCAGAAGGTGGACGAAGTTTTTATGGGTTCCACCAGTGTTGGGGTTTACAAAAAAGGCGTGAAAAGAATAGTTGTGATACTTGGTAATGGTTACATGGATTATGAGAAAATAAGAAAAGGCCTCGTCCTATCGGCACTGAACAATGCCAAAGAACTTCGTATCTACTGCAAAAGTATAGGCTCTCATGCTCATCGTGCTCTGGAATATGCTAAAAAAAATACCCATGTTCATGGTATCGAGATAAAGGTGTGGCATTGATGGAATTGATTCTAATACTTTTTTTACCGGCTATTGTAATATTGCTGGTCAAAGTTGTTACTCGAAGAAATCGAATGAGAGACCTGAAACGGAAGTGGAGGAGGGGATTGGAAAATGGTTGGGATTTTGAAAAATTTGTAGCAGACTTGCTCAGAAAATCAGGTTATGAAGCATTTGCCACGAAAGGATCTCATGATTTCGGCGCAGATGTAATTGTACGAAAGAGGCAAGAAGTGATAGTTCTACAAGCCAAATATTTGTCAACACCGCCAACATCTTCCGTTCTTGACGAGGCGCTTGCGGCAGCTATCGTTTATGGAGCAAGAGAAATTGGGTTAATAACCAACATGCCAATAACCGATGCAATAAAGGATTACGCTAGAAAAATTGAGCAAAATACTTTTGTAAAAAGAGTAATTCTTATTGGGAAAAGTGAGCTTGAAAAATTGTTAAACGGTGAGAGATTGATTTAAAGAGGTGATAAAATGAGAAATTTCAGGGATATTCCAATTTGGTCCAACGTAACAGAAGCCGATTGGAATGATTGGAGATGGCAACTTAGAAACAGAATTATGGACCTTGACACACTTCAGCAAGTAGTGAACCTCACAGAACAGGAAAGAGAGGGAGTAAAGCACTGTTTGAAATTTCTCAGAATGGCTATAACACCCTATTATGCTTCGCTCATGGACCCAAACGATTCAAGATGTCCAATAAGAATGCAAGCTATACCCACCATTAAGGAGCTGAACATATCATCTGAAGAAATGGCAGATCCACTTCATGAAGACATTGACTCACCAGTAAAGGGCTTAACACATCGCTACCCTGATCGAGTTTTGTTACTTGTGACTGATCAGTGTTCTATGTATTGTAGACATTGCACTCGAAGAAGATTTGCTGGTGAAACTGATGCGCCACTACCAGACAACCTACTAAAAAAGGCAATCGAGTATATTAAGGACCATAAGGAAATACGTGATGTTTTGCTCTCTGGAGGAGATCCGCTTACTCTTTCAACGGAGAGGCTTGAAGAGATAATTTCTACCATTAGGGAAATAGAACATGTTGAGATAATCAGAATAGGTACGAGGACACCTGTTGTACTACCAATGCGAATTGATGAGCAACTGGTCAAAATGTTGCGCAAATATCACCCAATCTGGGTTAACACACATTTCAACCACCCGAAAGAGTTCACCGATCAATCAAGAAAGGCTCTAGCAATGTTGGCTGACAGTGGTATACCACTTGGAAATCAGTCAGTTCTACTCCGCGGTATAAACGATTGCCCATACTTAATGAAGAAACTCGTTCATGAGCTGGTGAAGAATCGTGTTCGACCATACTACATATATCAATGTGATCTGTCAAGAGGATTATCCCATTTCAGAACCTCTGTTGCAAAGGGAATAGAGATAATTGAATACCTGCGTGGACATACATCGGGCTTTGCTGTGCCTACATATGTGATTGATGCACCTGGTGGAGGCGGAAAAATACCAGTCGGTCCTCAATATCTTATTTCATCTGGTGAAAACAAGGTGATATTACGGAATTACGAGGGAGGAATATTCGTCTACCAAGAACCATCTGATTACAAGAGTGAGTGCGACGAAGAATCTGTTGAGGAAATGAGAAAAGCCTCGATTGGTGTGGCCTCATTGTTAGCTGGCAAGAATAGATACCTTCTTCCCAAAGACAATGAACGTCTGAGGAGGATTGAAGATTGGCAAAAGAAATCATCTACGTCGTAGGAAACGCGAAAAACGTTGGAAAAACAACCGTAGTTCGATACCTTGTAAGGACACTTGGTAATATATGTGTCACAAGTATTGGAATGGATGGCGAGGAAGTGGACTCCTTAACCAGGCATAAAAAACCATCAATAGAGGTATTCAGTGGCCAGTATGTAATAAGCTGTGATCGTTTTCTAGACGGCGCAAGATTTGAGTTCTTGGAAGCATTTGACGATAATCCAATAGCTGGCACCTTGTGGTTTGCTAGAGCACTTGTTGATAATAAAGTCATCCTTGCTGGTGGTAGTTCAAAAAGTTTGCAGTACGTTTATGAAAAATCATATGTTGATTTTCTGATTGTAGATGGTGCATTAGATAGACTTGTTCATGCAGGTTTTATGGATAGAGCAAAAGTGATTCTTGTGATTGGCGCTACTGATTTCTCCCCTTCAGAAACTATCGCTGGTACTGTCGAAAGAATATTGAATATTTTTCAAATCCCTCTTGCTCCAAAGTGGGTGATAGAAAGTTTCTTGCATAGAAAAACTTTGTGCCTTCTTCAAGATGATGGTTCCGTCAAGGAATTCAACGAAAGCCTTCTTCTAAAAGTGGAATTGGTCAAGCTAAGAGGATGGTTGTTTGTACCTGGAATACTTACCGAGGAAGTAGCCAAGCGACACAAGAATATCAATTTCTGCCTTGCGAATCCATTCGCGTTCTTGGGTAATCCTTCGAGATTTGGTAATATATATACCGTAAAACAACCACTTTTACTTGATGTATATGTCAATTTTTTTGCTCGACCATCTCATATGTACAAAATTGTCAAGCTCTTAGAAGTTTACGGTTATAAGGCTAGGGATTTGCTTGCACTCGAGAGGGAGGGATGAGGTTTGCCAAAGATTTCAATTGACACGTCTCAGCTTTCTGAAAAAGTCTCTGTGGCATCAAAAATTGTGCCCAGCAAAACTGTCAAACCGATATTATCTTGCGTACTTTTTGAATTCTCTCAGGGAAATGTCTACGTCAATGCAACCGATCTGGAATCATGTGTGAGAGCGAGATTAAGATGTGAAAGTGAAGGTGAAGGAAAATTTGCTGTCGACGCAAAGGTGCTCAATGAAATCGTTAGGACGTTGCCAGCTGGTACAAACACCGAGATACGCTTCACGAACGAAATGACAATCATTGAATGTGGACGAAGCAAATTTACTATCCCGACTGTTGATCCCTCCGAATTTCCCGATTTTGGGATCTCGGACACTGGAAACGAAATTCAAATCAGCTCTAAAACTATGGAAGCTATGCTGGATCGTGTTTTGTTTTGTGCGGCTACAGATGAATTCATGAAAAATTTGAACGGAGTCTTTTGGGAAGTAGGAAGGGATTTGCTTAGACTTGTTGCGTCGGATGGTTTTCGGCTCGCAATAACCGAGGAAACGGTTTCTTCCGGTGAGGAAGCGAGCTTTCTATTATCGCTTCGAAGTATGCGAGAACTGTTAAGCTTGGCACAAAAATATCAAGAACAAACATTAAGAATTTTTTACGATGGAAGACGCGTTTCGATAATGACGACAGACTTGGATATGATAGTAAGAGTTGTCGAAATCGATTTTCCAGATTACAAAAAGGTCCTCCCAAAATCCTTCAAAACAAAAGTAGTTGTGAACACTAACCAATTTTTGGAAGCCTTAAAAAGAGCTATAGTTATAGCTAAGCGCGGAAGTGAATCTGTTCGAATAGATGTCGCAGAAGGCATACTGAAAGTAAGCAGCAGAAGTCCAGATTACGGTGAAGTGCACGAGGAAATCGATGCAAGAAAGGATGGCGAAGACATACTTGCGGCCTTTAATCCCAGATTTCTAATAGAAGCACTCAGGCATATAGGTACAGAAGAGGTTGAGCTAAATTTCGTGGATAGTACGAGTCCTCTTCAGATAAATCCAATAGACGTGTCAGGATATCTTTACATAATTATGCCTATTAGAATAGTTTAGGGCGAGAAAATGGACATAACCTGCGAAAATCTTTGTAAATCGTTCTCAAAAAAGGTTGTTCTAGAATCGATATCTTTTTCGACCAACAGTAAAGTAATCGCCGTAGTAGGAGAAAATGGCGCTGGAAAAACCACTTTACTCAAACTTTTAGCAACCATTCTTAGACCAGATACCGGTTTGTTAAAGATAGGTGGAATTGATGCTAACCGATATCCCAACGTCATCAGAAAAATGCTAGGATTCTGCCCAGAAGTACCAGTTTTAATTGATGAACTCACAGCTGCTGAAAATGTAAGGCTGTTTGCATCCTTAAAGGGAATAAAACTGGACGCCTTCGATGTACTTAAAGAACATGGAATACCAAATTTGTTAGTTAAAAAACTATCAGGAGGAATGCGTAGACGCTTGAGCGTGGCAATCGCTTTACTGAGCGATCCAGAGCTCATAGTAATGGATGAACCAACGAGTGAATTGGATGACGTATCGCGGACGAAACTTTATGATACACTTTCGAACTTGAAGAATCTTGGAAAAACCATTATTTTTAGCACTCACAGATATGAAGATCTTCTAATTGCTGAATTTGTTGTTGCTCTACGAAATGGTAGGATTATTTTTCAAGGTCCGATGGATTTTCTTTCGCGTTCCGACTTCTATGTCGTCACTGCTGAGGAAAGTATTGAGAAGCGAATAGAGGAAGAGTCGAGAGTTCTCCTACGCTTTGATAACAAGATCACCGCACTGATTCGAAAGGATGAACTGGAGAAATTGCTTGAAGAGACTATCATATTCAACCTTAGAAAACCAACCTTATACGAACTTTTGAAGGGGCAGATTATATCAAGCAAAAATTAGCCGGCGTTTTTAGCGCCGGCTTTATCAATCTCACAATCCAGCGACGTCCAAGGACTTTATCAAAACCGAGGGGAAGATGGCATTTGGTCCTGTCAGTTCACAGTCTGCTCCTACGTCCAAAATATCTTTAAGGAGTTGCACAAAATTACCCGCAATTGTTATTTGTTCTACCGGTTTTGAAATTTTTCCACCAGAAACTAAGTATCCTATAGCTCCAACAGAAAATTCTCCGGAAACCGTTCTTACACCAGAGTGCAGTCCATCAAGACCAATTATGACCAATCCATCGCTAAGTTCCGTTAGTAAGGATTCAAAATCCTTTTCACCGGGTTGAACAGCAACGGTCAACGGTTGGCATTTTGTTGCGAAAACGTTCCCTGTTGGTTTTACTCCGTCCTTCTTGGCCGATTTTAACGAATGGAAGTATGTTGTGAGTTTTCCAGACTCCAGAAAGGCTTTCCTTGTTGCTGGCACACCTTCATTATCGAAAGATCTTCTCAATGGTATCACGGGATTGTTTGGATCTTCAACGACAGTAAGCCTTGGACTAGCTATTTCTTGACTAAGTTTACCTTTTAAAGGTGAAAGATTTTTCTGAACATTTTCAGCAGAAAAAATAGGAAGGAAAGCAAAAAAGATGTCAGCAAACGCATTTCGCCTTAAAATAATTTTATACTTCCCGGAAGGAACACTCTCAGCACCAAGCTGAGAAAGGGCATCTTGGCAAGCACTTTCAACGATCTTGTTTATGTCAATCTGACTTGGATTCGAGCCACATGCAATTTTAAATCCTCGTTTGTGCTTTTGACCATCGGATGCAAACAAATAAACGAAAGCTGTCCCGAAACCATAGCTTTCATTCAGTTCAAGTCCTTTCGTGTTCATAATTTGAACTTCAGTTCTTTCATGTGCATATGCACTCATGATCACCATTTGGATCCGTTTGTCAAATCCCAGTGATTTTCTTTCCATTTCTTTTGCAATTTCTATCTTTTCTTTTACACCCATCCTTCCGAATTCATCCGAGTAGTTTAGTGCATTATAATTTTCCATAGGCGCATAATATATATCGTCTTCCTCCAAGGTATCCGTAACCAAGATATTTTCGTAAGCGCTTTCAACGAGAAACTTAGCGCTTTCTTCATCAATTATTTCCGTTGTCGAAAAAGCAGACTTCCCATCCTTCAATCCTTTGAATGAAATTTTCACGGAAGTGGCGTCAGTATAATTTTCAACAGTCTGATTACTTACCACTACTCCGAACTCTTGAGAACGTGTGAAAAGGATTTCACAATCATCAAAACCTTTCCGCTTCGCGTATGTAAAGACTTTCTCTTTGAATTGATCTATAGTCATTTGTTTCGCCCCCCAACTGTTAGTTCGCTCACGCGAATTGTCGGTTGACCAACATCAGCGGGAACTGAACCAGAAATTGATCCGCACATACCCTGACCACGCTCAAGATCGTTAGCAACCATATCAATCTTGTTTATGACATCTATACCTTTTCCAATTAACGTTGCTCCGCGAACTGGTTTCGTTATTCTTCCTTTTTCAATCAAGTATCCTTCCATCACAGCAAAGTTAAACTCACCGGTTGCAGGATGTACCGACCCGCCTCCCATCCTCTTAGCATATAGACCGTAATCAGTCGCCGCAATTATCTCCTCTGGTAAATACTTGCCAGGAAGTATGAATGTATTGCTCATTCGTGACGTTGGTGCAAATTTATAGTCTTGTCTTCTTCCACAACCATTTGGTTTCAGACCCATTTTTCGCGCGTGGAATCGGTCAACTAAATAGTTCTTCAAGATTCCGTTTTCAATCAAAACATTCCTTTGAGTTGGTGTCCCTTCGTCATCTATGTTTGCAGATCCCCAAGCGTTGGGAATGGTTCCATCGTCTACTGCTGAAACACAGTCAGCCGCAACCTTTTGGTTGAGTTTATTTGCGAAAACGGATGCACCTTTTGCAACTGAGGTGGCTTCCAAAGCATGACCACAAGCCTCATGGAAAATAACACCACCAAATTCGTTGGCTATTACAACTGGCATTCTTCCTGCTGGAGCATACTCCGCTTGCACCATGCGGTGAGCTATTCTTGCAGCTTCAGCACCTATGTCATACGGGTTTACAAAGTTGAAGAACTCTACCCCCATACCTGCTCCAGGTCCGTTAAAACCTGATTCCTGTTCTCCGTTTTTAGAAGCGACCGCACTGACCATAAGTCTTGTTCTTACTCTTCGATCATCAACAACTAAACCTTCTGAATTTGCAATGAAAACCTTTTGATCATAATCCCAATATCTAACGACAACTTGGGTTATCAAGTTGGAAAAGTTTTTCGCGCCTTCATGTGCCAACTTCATTATCCTTACTTTTTCCAACTTTGAAACATCATTAGGATAAAAGAATACAAGATGTTTGTTTTCAATGTTATTCTTTAACATGTTTAGTGTCACATTATTTTTGGTTTGAACATTGAGTGCATCAATTAATCTGAGAACAATCTTGATAAGATTGTCCTCTGAAAAATCATTGGTGTACGCGTAAACTTGCTGACCATTCCCAAACAGTCTTAAACCCAGACCAAAAATTCGCTCATTACTTGCTGTTTCCACTTTCCCTTCGATCAAAGTGATCTTTGTCTCGAACTTGTCCTCTCCGAAGATCTCAACGAATTCTGCTCCTTTTGAAATCCCGCAGTCAATTACTCGTTCCATAACACTTTGTTCTAGCAACAAGAACACCTCCTTTTAGTTAATT
>JBEPZZ010000014.1:0-15646 GCA_041640575.1 Pseudothermotoga sp.
CTGAACACCGAAAAGTGTGAGTACGTAGGAACCGTAAGCACTTGGATTTTCAAGAAGGTATTCTATCGCTTTCGTTAAAACGGATTCAGCGATGTAATAACCTGCTTTGATTGCATAGTAAAAGCCTTCCATTACGTAACAGGTCATGAAATTATTTGTTTGATCAAACTGCCACCAACCCCATCCACCGTCGCTATGCTGATACTTGTAAAGACTCATCAACCCTTTATAAACGATTTCATCAAGATTTTCTGTCTTTAGGTTCATCTGTGCAGCAACCACAGCTGGTAAAAAGCTGCTCATTGTTTGTTCTGTACACCCATATGGAAAACTGATGAGCTTTTTTATCGAGCTTTCCAACAGTGGAATTACACTAGAATAAGTTCTGAGTCTTGCAGATACGTACTCGGCATCTGGTAAGTCAACTATCATTTTTCCATCCAGAGCTTCCAGAATGTAGAATTCTCTTTCGAAAGCAAATGGTTTGACCGGAATTCTCAATGCTACAGCATCTTTCTTTATTTGAGACTGAGCGAAGGTTATGATTTTTGATTCATCCGATGATTTCATAGCCTGTACAGTCCATCTTTGGGTTACAGATCGATATGGCTCAACTGTGTGAACTATAGGAGTTTTTGTTTCGAATGATTCTTGCACATGAAAATCTTCTTCTTCCCAGACTATATCTATTTCTTCAGTTGGTTCAATCCAAATGTTTGTTTCCAAAGTTTCGTTTGTTCTATTATGAACAGTTGCGGAGATCTGGACAATATCATTTTCTCTCAGGAATGCTGGTAAGTGAGGTATCACGTAAAAGTCCTTAGTGACGATAAATTTACCTTGAGCTTGTACGAAACTGTCTTTTGAGAAGCCGTATGCTGTGGCCACGAACGAAGTTAAGCTGTCTGGAACCTTAAAAATTATTTTTGCGACACCATTTGTCGTTTGCAAGTTTGGTATCCATATGGCAGTATCTGGAAAATATTCTCTAACACTTGTTCGTATATCAACAGCTTTACTTTTGAAATCCTCAAAGACCGTTTGACGTGCTAGAATTTCTGCAAGACGTAATCTGTCAAGAGAATAATCCACCGCCAGATGGAACCATTCTGATGAAAAGGACCAATCAATTTCTGGATATTCATTAAGTGGATAGATTGATTGCTCAAGAGACTTAGGTTTTTGCCCTAACATGATGTATATTGCCTCATCAACAATTGTCAAGCAGAGATGAAAGTCACCCGGTGTTTTGACTGTTAATAGGCATTCTTCTGCAGGTTCATAGACTTGCTTATCAAAATGAATTTCTGCATCACTGACGTTGAGTTTTTGCGACAGTTTCAGGTTTATAACTCTTTGAACTTGCTTATTCTCCACAAAACCTGTACAAATTAGAAAGATTTGTCTTTCAGACAGGTTATCTGGTATGGTTAGTTCGAATTTCGAGAAATCCTCGCTAGAGAAAACCTTGAAATCGTGAATCCTATCAGTAGCAAGCACTGCAATTCCTGTCGCTTTATTAGGTGTAAAAAGTTGTATAACAACTTTCTCTCCTGGTAAATATTCGTTTTTATCTGTGACGATTTGAAAGTCGCTAACAGGATAACCTCTCCAAAAACCATAGCTGTAAACGTAAACGTATGCTTTGGCTTTTTGGAAAGTAAATTCTAATTTGTAGGTTCTAATCTCTTTTGGTGTGAATTCAAAGTTTCCCTCACCTTGGATTATTTCTACAGGAAAAATTTCATCATCAATTTTGACTTTTGCAATTCCTTCAACTGCTTGTCCTTCTAGATCCGTTAATCTTACCTTTATCTTCATTTTTTCCCCTGGTTTTGCCCAAAGGTGATTTTCGTCAAAAGTGATTAGAAAGCGATCTGCGTGCACGTACACTTTCTTTTCTTCTTCAATTTGCCTTTGACTTTCATCTGAAGCGATTGCTTGGATAACGTAGTGACCTTCGAAACCTTCGTCTGTAGCAACCGAAAGATTCAGTTCACCATTTTCGTCTGTGTATTCGTATCCTCTAAAAACAAGGCTGCTGTAGTAGTAATCTGGTTGAGCATAGACATACACTGCCACGTTTGCTCCAATAACTGGGTTATCATTTAAGTACTTGACTTTCACTGTGATGTTGATTTTTTCATTAGAGATATATTCGTCCTTGTCAGTTATGATCTCAATTTTATATTCAGGCTTTCTATACTCTTCGACGAGAAAATTTTCGTAGAAAATTTGGCCATCCCATGACACTTCAATGTAGTAACTTCCAATTGCCGCCGTCTCAGCTAACTGAAAACTATCCCAGAAACTTCCAAACTCGTTCGTTTCCACAACTTTTTGATACAGTTCATTGTGCTTTGGATCTTTTATAAGGATGCTTATTTTATTTGATTCTGCAATTTTGTAGAGCTCATCATGTTTTTCAACCAGTTGAATTCTAAAATGAACAGTGTCCGATGGTTTGTAGATTGGCCTATCGGTGATGATGAATACCTTTCTGTCATGTGAACCTATTTCTCTCCACCTATAAACTGTGCAAATCGTATAGGATTTGCCACTTTTTACCACAACAAGATCAGAACTTTTGTCGATTATGGCCAAACCTTCAGCGTTGGTTTTCATCTCACCTACAAGTTTAGAACGCTTAAAAAAGCTAACTTCTGCGTCAAAGACAGCGTTACTTAGTTTGTCGAAAACCTGCACTATTGACTTGGTGTCGTCTACATACAAAGTTGCGGCGATTTCTGTGATGACAAATATTCCAAAATCAAGGAGTGTTCTTTGAACTTTCGAGCTGTCATATAGGTACGCTGCATAAACACCAGGCTTATTTACTGTCAAGGAGAATTCTTGCCAGTTTTGTTGAACATTAAAAATTTTGCTTACAACTCTTTTGCCAAGGTTTTGGTTGATCAGATCTGATGGTATTTGTTGCTGTAACTGGTACTTGATAAGTTCCACCAAATCCATTTTCAACTCGTACATTTCCAGTTTTACTTGTTTTACTTCACCTACCGCAAAGCGAATTTGCCAGTCAGGATATTGCAAAATATTTGGTCCTGAGAAATAGGCGTATGAACCAAAGATGAGCGAAATAGTAAAACAAATCAATGTCACGAGTGATCTTCTCATAATTCGTTCCCCTTTCTTATTTGGAGCTGCTTAAACTTAAAAGTTTCGTCATAAATTATCTTTATGTCTCTAAGCGAAGGATATTCGAGTATTTTCCAGCTTTCAAGAACTTTTTCGAGGTCTTTCACTTCACCAAAAGTTATTAAGTTGTGGCTTAGTATTGCATAACCAGACTCTTCGACGTGGTATATCTTTCCGTATTCCTCGCAAAGCGACCAGAGAGAAATATGCAATATTCTCAAAAGTTCATGGGAAAAATACAAATGATACTCTCGTTCAATTAAATGCTTTTTTCTCAGCTCGTTCAGTTTTGCAATGTTTATATCGTTCAAAGCTCCAAGTTTTCCCTTTGCTTTCAGGAATCTTGTCTCGACGACTTCTTGACATAAGATTTCATTTGTTTTTTTGACAAACACAACAGCTGGTTGGCTATCAACTGTGTATATGTCAATTGGCGCAACTATTCTCCCATCTTCTTCCAATTGATTCAACCACTGATTTGGGATTCTATCTACGGCAACTGTTACGATTATTGCATTGAATGGCGCATATTCTGAAACCCCGTCGAAACCGTCTTTGTTCAAGAAGATGACGTTCTTTATCCCAAGTCTCTCTACGTTTCTTATAGCAAGGTCACAGAATTTCTTGTTGAGCTCCGTACCAACGACAAGTCCGTCTTCTGCAACAATTTCTGCCATTACACAAGCATTATAGCCAGTGCCTGAACCAATTTCGAGAACCTTCATTCCAGATTTCAAGCAACCAGCTTGCATAAACAATGCCATCAAAGATGGTTGACTGGAAGTGGTGTAATCGTTTCCGTCACGAGCAGTAATAAGAACTGTGTCAGAGTAAATCTCTGCAAGGTCATACTGATATTCACAGAAGATTTCTCTTGGGACTCTTAAGAAGGCTTTTAGAATTTGCTCGCTGTACTTTCCCGATAAAGAAATCTCCCTCAAAAACCGTTCTTTCCAAAAAGTTTCCATTGTTTCACCTTGGTTTTAAAATATTATAAACCATATCGACGAATATAGATTGCAAAAGAAAAAACTCGGCACACATATCTTTCAAGTGTGCCGAGTTTTCAACAGCAGCTTTTATTGGTCAGTTTTTAAAATCAAATAGCACGGTTAAAAGTGCTTTACTGCAAAAGAATTTCTTCTATCTGCCGCATCACGTCTTCCGTGAGTTTTTGTTTTACTTCCGCCGCTTTTATGTTTTCCTCAAACTGTTCCAACTTTGAAACGCCTAGAATAACACTCGAAACTCTTGGATTTTTCAAACACCAAGCAATAGAAAGTTGCGATAAACTACACTCAAGTTGGTTAGCAACTTCTTGGAGCTTTTCCAATTTTGTAAAAGTCTTTTCTGAGAGTATACCGCGTTCTTGCATCCATTTTCTTATCGTTTCAAATCGTCCAAGCCTTGAGTCCGCTGGAATACCTTTGTTGTACTTTCCAGACAGGACACCTGAAGCTAGCGGGCTAAAAGTTGTCAAGCCCATTCCATATTTCTCATAGAGTGGTTGATACTCTTTCTCAACTCTTTCCCTTACCAATAAGTTGTACTGAGGTTGTTCAACAACAGGTGGAATACAATTGTATCTTTCCGCAACTTTATGAGCTTGTTCGATTTGCTCGGCGCTCCACTCGCTGGTGCCCCAATAAAGAGCAAGCCCACTTCTCACAATTTGATCCATAGTCCAGACTATTTCTTCCATAGGAACCTCAGGATCTGGTCTGTGACAATAAAGCAAATCAACGTAATCAAGCTGAAGACGCTTCAAGCTGGCCCAGGTGCCTTCAAGAAGATGCTTTCTTGAAAGTCCCTTTTCGTTTGGTCCTGTGCCGCCCCAGAAGATCTTGGTGGAAATAACCCAGTCAGAACGTTTATAGTACTTTAGGATCTCACCAAGCATGGATTCAGCCATTCCTGAAGCATATGCTTCAGCACAATCGATAAAATTGATCCCATTTTCGAAAGCCTTCTTTACGATTGACTTTGCATTTTCAAGATCCAGTTGATTAGCAAAGGTTACCCAAGTGCCAAGCGAAAGCTCACTGACTCTCAAACCCCATTTTCCTACCTTTCTGTACTCCATGGTAGCACCTCCTCTTGTTCGCTATACTAATCTTATCACATAATCTGGACATATATTCTCGAAAATTCCATTTGCGAAATCGTGTAAAATGGTAAATAGAAATGTCAAGTACAGTCGCTCTTGGAGGTGCTCAAACTGATCGACATATTGTACTGGTTCATGTTCTTTGGTACACTTGCAACAATTGCATTTGCATGGGGAATCTTTCTAGCAAGTCTGAATAGACCATCACCAGACGAAAAGGAATACGAGCAATTTGAGAATCGGATGCTTGAATTGATGGGACAATTCAGGCACATTTCTGCTACTCGAATGCAAATGCTTGATAAAAAAATAGAAGAGATGAGAAAACTGATACAACAAGCAAACGACTTATATGCCGCTTTATGTTCTCAAGAGGCAGTTGTTCTTGAGAAAACTATGGTCAAGGAAGATGAAAAAATTTCCACCAAAGAGCAGCTGCAGATTGAAACAAACCACGGTTTGGGGCACCAATCTAGCGGAAATGCTTTGGAAGTTCAAAATGAAAAAACTCAGCAAGATTCACTTGAAAGAAAAATCTTATTGCTTTACCAAGAAGGAAAGAGTGAGTCACAAATAGCGAAAGAACTTGGTGTTGGTATTGGCGAAGTAATGCTTATTTTGTCTCTTTTCCGTTTTCGAACAGACCTTCACTGATGACTTTAATCAATGCTGTTGCAACCGTTGGATCTAATACAGTTCCTGCCATCTCTTGTATGAGCTTTAGAGCATCATCGCGTGTGTAAGCTTTCCGATACGGCCTGTCACTTGTCAAAGCTTCGTAGATATCAGCTGCTGCAATTATCCTGGATTCAAGAGGGATCTTATCTGTCATCAAACCGTCTGGATATCCATTACCATCCCATTGCTCATGATGATACCTGACCCATCTGGCTTCTTTGTTTTTGAACTTTGCCACAGTTTTCAACAATTCCTCGGACTTGATTGGATGGGTCTTTATGATTTGAAATTCTTCACTAGTCAGCTTGTCAGGTTTGTTGAGAATGTAGTCTGGTATACCTATTTTTCCAACATCATGAAGCAAGCAAGCATCTTTGATTCTCTCACAAGAACTTTCAGGAAGTCCTAATTTTTTTGCTATTTGATATGACAGCATCGCCGCACGTTCGCTGTGACCACTTGTATAGTAATCTTTCATTTCCAAACTTTTGACAAGCAGTTTTAAATTCTCAAATCTTGATTGTACATACTCCGTTCTGAAAAAATTGCCAAGTTGCACCGCAAGAAAAATGATAAATACAAGTGGTATTGCTTTAAGTTCAAGAAAATAATACAGAACGTAAGTCGAAAGGATCACTGGAATTATCATTACTGTACCAGTCAAAGGGCCTTTCAAACTGACAGAAAAGCTTTTGGTAAGCGTTTGATTGGCAATTAACGTATAACCAATGGAAATAAATACTGTGTTCAGTACTATGTATAAACCTGAAACCAGAAGAACAAACCATATATCAAGATAGGACTTACCTATAGATAAACTTTGAAACAAAAGTGCAGCAAGGCCTGCAGATAAACCTATTTGAGAAGCGTTGAACAAATATTTCAAAGGATCTCGACTTCTTACTAAGACCAGTCCAGAGAAAACGACAGCAGAAATTGCTACAAGCATTGTTTGACTAACGGGTAAAAAACAAGCTGCGAGAACATCAGCTATTATTCCACCAGTCAATCTTACCTTGTGCTTTGAGAAAGCAAAAATTGAAAAACCTACAATTTCAAAACCAAGCCCCATCAGAAGGAAAGAAAAAAATTTCAGATCGAACTTTCCAACATTAGGAAGGTTGAGGAAGAAAAACAAAAGAAATAAAACAAAAAGTACAATCACATAGATTGCAAACTCCTTTTTCATCTCTATCCTCTCCGCTCTTTTGCCGGGGCGTTACCTGCTTACCAAAGTTCTATGTGAGCAACAGCGGAGATCAAGAGAGTTAACAAGCTTGCTGCGATCAAGAAAACTTTCCACATTTTCTTCATTTTTATCCCCCCTCACGACTGTAATGACTGCTCCGCTGTTTTCAACCTCCGCTATACATCGCTTCGCTCAATGAAATTACGCCCCGGCATTGGAAAGACAATCTTCTAACCGCTTAATCACTTCGCTTAAGCCAAACTTACTTAATCCTGAATACAGCAAGACTTCTCTACCGAACTCGTTGTAAAATCTTTCTCGAATCAAATTGGTTTTAGATTTACTAACTTTATCGATTTTGCTTGCGACAATTATAACATTGAAATTAAAATAATCGCACCATTCAATAAAAAGTTTATCACTTTCTTGCGGTTCTTGTCTACTATCAACGATCAATACGCTGGCTTTTATGTAATCTCGCCTGCTTTGAAAATATGTCTCTATTAAATCTTTCCAGCGTTTTCTTTCTTCTTTTGATCTCAGTGCAAAACCATAGCCTGGTAAATCTACAAAATAGTATTTTCCGTTAACTACATAAAAGTTTATTGCCCGAGTTTTTCCTGGCTTCTTACTAACATAGGCCAGTTTCTTATTAAAAATATTGTTCAATAGCGTTGATTTTCCAACATTGGAACGACCTGCAAAGCAAATTTCACCATTCAAAGGCTCTGGAAAGTCATTCGGAGAATAACAGCTGATGAGAAATTCAGCCGTTCTTACAAACATGCTTCCTCAACCACCTGTTCGATAGTGTCAATGAGTACTATTTCCATCTTTTCACGTACCTGTTCGGGTATTTTTATAAGCTCTTTCTCATTTGCCTTTGGAATTAGAACTTTCTTTATTCCGTTACGGTATGCCGCCAGGATCTTTTCTTTTATCCCACCTACCGCGATCACCTTTCCTCTGAGTGTTAGTTCTCCCGTCATCGCAAGATCATTTCGAACCTTTCGCGAACTTGCGCTTGATATTATTGCCGTTGCCATTGTTATTCCAGCAGATGGGCCATCTTTTGGAACAGCTCCTTCGGGTACGTTAAGGTGAAGGTCATTTTGCTCAAAAGTATCTTTGTGTTTTTCCCCACAAAATGCCCTTGCTACACTCAAAGCAATTCTGGCTGATTCTTTCATAACTTCTCCAAGTCTTCCAGTGAGTATGAGCTGACCTTTTCCGGGCATTAGCAAAGCTTCAACTACCATGACTGTACCACCGTACTCAGTCCAAGCAAGTCCATGTACAACTCCAATCTCTGGTTTCGACAAAATCAAGTCGTTGTAAGAACGCTCAACACCCAGGTATTTTGCGATATCCTTCGGTTTCACTTCAACCTTGTGTGAACCTTCTTCCAGCTTCAGAGCAACCTTTCTGACCAGTTTTTCTAAGTTTCTGGTCAGTTGTCTCACACCAGCTTCTTTTGTGTAGTCTGATATTATCTTTCGTATCGTTCTTTTACCGATCTTCAGTTGTTCATCTGAGATAGCCATTTCTTTGAAGATTTTTGGCAACAAATAATCCTTTGCAATAACAATTTTTTCCTCTTCAGTGTAGCTTTCAAGTTCTATGACTTCCATTCTGTCCAGCAAAGCTGGTGGAATTGTGTGAGTAACGTTTGCGGTGGTTATAAACAACACTTGCGACAAGTCGAAAGGTATTTCAAGGTAATGATCCACAAATTCCTTATTTTGTTCGGGATCCAAGACTTCTAGCAATGCTGCTGCCGGATCTCCCTGGAAGCTAACAGTCAACTTGTCTATCTCGTCCAGAAGCATTACGGGATTCTTTGCTTGAGCGCTACGTATCAACTGGATTATTCGACCAGGCATGGCACCGACGTATGTCCTTCTATGTCCCTTTATTTCTGCCTCATCTCGCAATCCACCAAGGGACATTCGAACGAATTTTCTGTTAAGTGCATCAGCAACGGCTTTGCCAAGCGACGTTTTTCCAACCCCAGGAGGGCCCACAAGACATAAGATCGGAGCTCGGATCGCGTTGCTTCTTTTTCTAACCGCGAGAAACTCTAAGATCCTCTCTTTTGCTTCCTTCAAACCGTAATGACTTGCTTCAAGAATCTTTCGTGCACGCACCATATCTTGGTTATCTTCAGTTGAATTATTCCAAGGAAAATTGAGAATCCAATCTAAATATGTTCTAATAACCGTCGCTTCAGCGGAATGTGCGGGAGTTTTTTCGAACCTTTCAAGCTCTGCTTGAGCTTTTTGCATTACGTGTTGGGGCAGATTTGCTTTCTCGATTTTCTGCCTAAGTTCGACGACTTCTGGATTTTTCTCACCGAGTTCTTCACTGATAGCTTTCAACTTCTCCCTAAGAAAAATTTCTTTTTGCGATTCTTCAATCTTTTTCCTAACCTTATTGTTTAACTCGTTTTCTATTTCGAGTATTTCATTTTCGTGTGAGAGTATTTCAAAAAGTATTTCTAGCCTTCTAGCTGGATGAATCTCTTCCAAAAGGGCTTGGCGCTTTTCAAAGGGTATAAACAATAAAGAAGCTATAAAGTCTGCAAATCTGCTCGGATCATCTATTTCAGCAACAGCAGAGAGCGTTTCCTGTGAGTATCTTTGCGTGTAGAAAGCATATTTTGAGAAACTTTCGGCAACCCTTCTTACAAGAGCCTCCATCTTTTTTGTGTATTTGTAATTGACTGTGAGAGGCTCCAACTTTACAATAACTGGATCAGTTTCAACCACTTCGTAAGCTTTTGCCCTTTGCAAGCCTTCCAACAATACTCTATAGCTTCCATCTGGCATTCGAGCTACTTGTAAAATCTTTGAAATTGTACCAATATTGTGCAGTTGATCAAAAGCTGGGTCTTCAATCCGAGGATCTTTTTGTGATGTAACGAATATCATTTGCTCATAACTTTCAAGTGATTTTTCCAGAGCATAAAGTGACTTTTCTCTAGCCACATGAACGGGAATCACAGTATGAGGGAACACTACCAAACCGTTTCTCAAAGGTATCAACGGCAAGACTTTTGGTAATTGTGTGTCTTCAAAACTTTCTTTTGCATATTTCTCAAGTTTTTCGAATTTCTTGTTCACCAAACCACCTCGAGGCAATCTTGTCAAGTACTTTCTTATCTTGACACTCTATAGTAACATTTCTAGCATCACCACAGAAATCAAGATGAATTCTCAAGAAATCTCTGGGCCAAAATTTTTTCAGCCTATCTGCCCACTCAACTATCAAGATTGAGTTTTCCTGTTCAAGTGCTTCCTCGATTTCCATTAATAGCTCATGATCTTGCTGTTCTATCCTATATAAGTCCAAATGATAAATGACTTTGGAACCTTTGTAAATGTTCAGGATGGAAAAAGTTGGGCTTTTTACAATGCATTCTTTGAGATTGAAAGAAGTCACGAACCCTTTGACAAAAGTCGTTTTGCCTGAGCCAAGATCCCCAACCAATAACACAGCTTTAATCTCGTCTAATTCCTCTCCTACAAGCTTTGCGAGGCTTTTGAGCTTTTCCTCATTCAAACATCTCAAAGAGAGCATATCGTTATCGTTCCACTTGTTGAATAACTTTCAGAAGTTCTTCATGCACAGCTTTATTACTGAATACAAAACTTTTCGAGTTCAAATTTGCTTCATTTCCATTGATATCCGTCACTATTCCTCCGGCTTCTTTTACCATAAGAAGAACAGGTGCGACATCCCAAGGATTAGCTCTGCGAGCCACAAAAAAATCAAATCTACCGCATGCAACATATGCTCCGGCCAGTATAGCACTTCCCATGATTCTCATTCTTCGCACTTTTCTTTCCATCAGGCTTAGAAATCTTCCAGTGAAATCCACATAAAATCCAACGTTTCCGATGCAATCTTTTAGCTTTTCACTTGAGGAAACATTAATTCTTTCACCGTTTTTGTATGCACCTTGGTTCTGAGCGCTGTAGAAAGTTTCATTTAAAACAGGATCATGAGCCACACCAATGACTACATTACCCTTTTCAACATAAGCTATAGCAACGCTAAAAGAAGGTAAGCCATGCACAAAGTTCATAGTGCCGTCAATTGGATCTATTATCCAAAGTCTGTCTCCATCCTCAAAAAGGCCTTCCTCAGCTAAAATTGAATCGTTTGGAAAATACTCTCTTATTTGCTCAACAATCATTTGCTGGGCATGCTTATCACAGTCTGTAACTAAATCTTGAAAAGAACTTTTTTCACGAACGTTTAATGCCCTACCCCAGTATTGCATAACATATAGTCCAACTTGTCTAGCTATCTTTATGGCGAAATCTAACCTATCCATCTTCTTCCTCCTATGAAATTAAGGGGTCCTGTCGGACCCCTTTTTGGTGGGTGCGGCAGGGATTGAACCTACGGCCTCTTCCTCGTCAAGGAAGCGCTCTCCCACTGAGCTACGCACCCGTTCAGCGTTTATTATGATAACATATTCTCTGGGATATTTCAAGCCCTAAAGTTCATTGGACAGATCACAGAGAATAGTATGAAAAAATGGGGGGAAGAACATGATTATTAAACCGACCGAAATGAAAACTGAATTGATTCAAAACATGAGAGGTGGGAAAGGAGAGGTTCAAATTCAGCACCTGGTTGACAAACAGCTTATGGAAGGTAAAGCAAGATTATTTGCGAAAATTTCCGTAAAACCAAACTCTTCTATTGGTTTTCACAGACATGATAATGAGTTTGAAATTTTCTACATACTTTCTGGGGAAGGATTGTTTCACGAAGATGATAAAATTGTTCCCGTCAAAGCAGGTGATATTTGCTTAACACAGTCAAGTCACAGCCATTCAATTGAAAACACTTCAAGTGGCGATCTTGAATTCTTAGCCGTTATAATACTGCTTTAAAATGTAATTATGAATTTCTCGAGTTGTTAACTTGGCGTTTTTTGTGCTCATACATCAGTTTGTCTAACTCTTTCAGTATTGTTGGCACAGTTAAATCTTCTGTGGGCTTTACTTCTATGATACCGTAGCTTATCGACACCTCTACTTTGCTAAGCTGTTCAGGCTTTTCCACATCGTTGAAGGTTTTTTGAACTCTTTGCATTATTGTTTCTGTTTCCTTTTTTGAAACATCTGGCAGGATTATCAAAAATTCGTCGCCACCTAACCTTGCAACATAGTCAGTTTTTCTTAAATGTTTTCTGACTTTCTCAACAACGTATTTCAATAGGATGTCTCCGACATCGTGCCCAAATGTGTCATTGACAAATTTCAGATGATCGACATCAAAGTAGCAGAGCGAAATCGTTGACTGCTTTGATTCGATGAGTTTTCTAACTATCTCGAATGCAGCTCTTCTGTTCAATGTTTTCGTCATATCATCGGTTGAAGCAAGTTCTGCAAGTTGTGCTTGAAGTTCATTTTGTCTTCTTATTTGTTCCAGTAATATTTGTGCTTGCTGCGTCATTTTCAAGCTATCTTCTTTTAAAGTTAATACTAGTTCATGATACCTTTGTGTCAGCTGGTCTATCTCAACTATGTTCGTGTTGATCAATTGCTCTTGATTGCCTTCATACGTTTGTCTAAGAAGGCTATTAACTGATTTTCTTATCCTTCTTGCCGATACTGAGTTGAAAACAATGAAGAATCCAACAATTCCAGCTAAAATCAGGTTCAAGGTTGTTAAAAACGTGTTTCTTACCTTCCAAAGTGGTTGCAAGTTTAAAGTTATTTTTGTTTTAAAGGCAAACGGGCAATCCTTCGGTTGAACGATTCCATAAACGTATAACAATTCAGAAGGTCCATTCACAAAGAGCAAATTTGATGAGGTCAACTTCTCAAAGTTCTGCCTATCTTCGCTAGTTAACTTGAAAATTGCTGAAATTGGTGCAAGGTTTTCTGTAAAGAATGAAGCTTCCACAAGTGTTTCAGAGGCTTTTGAAAGTTCTTTTATTGAATTTAGGAATCTTTCTATTTGTTTTGTGCCAATGAAAATCCCTATTTCGAAAATTCTTCCATCGTCCAGTTTTACATACGAAAATGACCTTGGCAGATTTGTTCGAGTTTCAAAGGTAACAGGATCAAATTGCTTTTGCCCAGGTTGCAAACTAGACAACTTTTCCCAGTAAATTTTATTCTTCTTTAGATCGAGACCAATGTCATTTGGATAATTTGTTCTTTCAATGATACCGTCTTTGTTGATCAAGTACCAATGAATACTTTCATTTGTTTGCAGCAGCTGATTCAAAAGTGTTTCTATTTCATCATCTGACAAATTTGGGTTTGATTTGAATTGCTGATACATCGAGTTTAAAACATTTTCTAAATTTTTGTTGGCCACATTTTGCAAATCAGTAAGGCTAAGCATCATCAATCCAGCTGTTTTGAGAAGATGATCGGATATTGTCAAAACAACGTTTTTCTGGACAAAGTTGTTGAACAATCTTATTGTCGTAAAGTTGAAAAGAACAATCAACACTACGATTGCTAATAAAAACGCTATCAAATTTTTCACAAAATATTGTGATAGTGTTCGCGGCTTTCCCAAGCATTGTCCTCCTTTATAAGGCAGTTAGGATTGGCACATTATGTCATATTGATATTAAATCTGCTTCAAACAAGATTATATGTATTTCATATTTGAAAATCAAGTTAACAAAACTCTTAAACTGCTCTGAACCATTCAGTTGTCCAAAGCTTATTGTATAATGAAAAACTAGAGAAACGATTCACTAGATCAAAGGAGTCAACCATGAAAAGGCTCTTTTTGAGCGATTTACATATTGCAGACGGTTCATCAAAGGATGATTTTGAATTCGATATTGAGCTTGCCAATTTGTTGGAGGATTTTTCCTACCAGCCAAATGTCGAATTGATAATTGTTGGAGATGGTCTTGAAATCCTTGAAAGCCAAGTTGTGAAGGAACTTGGGCTTTTACCTTTTGAACAACTTATTGACAGAATCGATGAAACTGTTATCGACGATATTTTTGATCGCCATCCAATCGTTTTGGAAGCGCTTAGACGATTTTCAAAACATCATCGAATAGTTTATGTTGTTGGTAACCATGATTATTATCTTTTGAGAAACAAGAAGCTTGCCGAGAGGTTGAGAGAGCTCATCAACATTGATATAGTTCCATATTATTACATTCCTGAAATAGGTATACTTGCTATGCATGGCAATCAATTTGATGTCATAAACAAATTCGGATATGATAATAAAAATAAGGTTTTGGTTCCACCACTTGGTGATTATATAGCTCGCTATATGATGTTTTTCTTTGATGAAAGAGTCAATTCTTTGGTTCCAGAGGAAATAATACGAGATTACGACAACGTTAGACCCGCTCTGGATGTTTTTCACTGGTTCAAGTGGGCTGTTGACTTTTACGAGGTCAGTTTTGATGTTTTGGAACTGTGGATAAGCACGTTCTTGAAAATGATGAGAACAGCTGATGCAAGATTTTGGATGAAAAAGAACTTTCCTGTGTTAAGCTGCATGTCGAGACTTTTTCTTAACAAAGTTGGTGGTATGAAAATAGGATCGGCTCTGGTGAGAATAACAATGAACTTGCGCAATGCTCGAAACACAGATTATCTGTATAAAGTTGCAAAGCATTTGTTGCTTGGTAAGAAAAAGTTACGCAGGGAAGATCTGCTTGGATACGAAGATGGACCAGTAGAATTTGAAAAACTTAACGGGGTTGTCTTCGGGCATATTCATCACAACACGCTCAGGATAATTCCTTGCAATGGTTCAAACAAATTTTATGTCAACTGTGGGACTTGGAGACCAGTTGTTGAAAAGATTGACAGAAAAAAGAAGTATGGCTTTCACAAAAAAGCAGAGCTGTTTTACGCAATTATAATGGATGATAAAGGATCAGATCTAGAGATAATTACCAACACAACGAACAAACTTATTAAAAACAAGCTTATGTGAGGTGATTTTTCTGATAAGACAGATCATAGAAGAAGCTGTTAGCAAGGTTATTTCGGATGTTTGTGGCTCAGTTTATCAATTTGAGGTTCAAGAAGCTCCAAAGCAGTTTGGCGATTTTGCTACCAATGCTGCTTTGGTAGGTGCAAAGTACGTCAAAAAGCCGCCAATGATTTATGCTGAACAGCTCAAAACAAAGTTGCTTGACACAGGTTTATTTGATTCCGTTGAAATTGCAAAACCTGGTTTTATAAACTTTAAGGTAAAGAAATCTGTCTTGCTGAATGTTCTTTCTAAGATTATTCAAAATGAAGATTATCCGATTCGAAAAGTTCAACCAAGAAGAATTCAGTTTGAATATGGTAGTGCGAATCCAACAGGTCCTTTTACGGTTGGGCATGGTAGGCAACTTGTTATTGGTGATGTACTTTCAAACGTTTTCAGAGAGCTCGGATTTGATGTCACAAGAGAAATGTATATAAATGATGCTGGCAGGCAGATAAAATTACTTGCAAGATCATTGTGGGTAAGATACAATCAGCTGCTCGGAGTCGAAAACATCGAGCTTC
>JBEPZZ010000014.1:15656-34544 GCA_041640575.1 Pseudothermotoga sp.
ATCGAGGAGAGTACCTGGTCGATATTGCAAAAAAGTTGATTGAAGAGCATGGTGAAAAATTCAAAGAAAAGTGGGATGAAACCGTTGGCTCGTTTTTCGAAGAATATGCTGTAAATAGCATTCTTTGGGATATGCAACACGATTTGATGACACTTGGTTGTGGTTTTGATGTCTACTTTTCCGAGAAATCGCTCGTGCAGGATGGTACGGTGAATCAAGTGCTGAAGATGCTCGATGAAAAAGGTTACACCTATTGGAAGGATGGAGCTTTGTGGTTCAAAGTTTCACAGTTTATCGACGAAGAAGACAAGGTTTTAATAAAGAAAGATGGAAGTCTCACCTATTTTCTAACCGACATAGCTTATCATTACAAGAAGTTCAAACGTGGCTTTGAAAAAGTCTATGACATATGGGGTTCAGATCATCATGGACACATTCCAAGGATGAAAGCGGCAATGAAGGCTCTAAGTTTGCATGAAGACTTTTTACAAGTAATACTTCATCAATTCGTGACACTCAAAAGAGGAGAAGAAATTGTTCGAATGTCTACCAGAGCAGGGGAGTTCGTGACACTCAAAGAGTTGATCGAAGAAGTTGGTGTTGACGCAACCAGATACTTTTTTGCGATGATAGATCCCAACACCCATATGATTTTTGATTTAAATCTGGCGAAGGCAAGGTCGTTGGACAACCCGGTATATTATGTTCAGTATGCTCATGCGAGAATTTGCAGTCTGTTTGAACAAGCTAGAATTAAAAATGTGCCATTCATTAAAGCTGACAACTTAGACTTGCTTGAAGAACAAGTAGAACTGGATTTGATGAAAATGCTGGATGGTTTTGAAGACACACTTTACGATGTGGTAAGAACGCTTGCCCCGAACAGGCTTACGCAGTATCTAGAATCACTGGCATATTCTTTTCACAGCTTCTACACTAAATGTTTGATCGTTGATCCATCGAATCCAAAATTGTCCAACGCGAGGTTGAACTTATCTTATGCGACATTGCTTACCTTGAAAAAAGGTCTCCAATTGCTAGGTGTTAATGCCCCTGAAAAGATGTGATAGCAATGACGAAACTTGTGTTTTCTTTCATTGCAGCTGGATTGATTTATCTTGTTGGTAGGAATCTACGAGAAACTTTGATCTTTCTGATAACAGTCGTTTCAACAGCGGTTTACTTCATGTTTTTAAGGAGCAAAAAAGTAGATAACTTGCACACTTTAACTGTCATCTTGGTTTTGGCTTCGAGTGTTCTACCAAAATTGAGAGGTGATTTTTCGTCTTATACTACGCCGTTTTATATAGCAATTTTATTACTCGTACCTTATAGTTTGACTTGTGCAAACAAACTTTGGTATGTTAACTGGGCCGGATTTTGGATTTTCATCTCGTATGGTTTGTATAAAGTTTCAAGCTTCAAGCTTAAGGAATACTCAGTATTTATCGTAATTGCAGTTGTTCCAATAGCCTTGCGTGACCTTTGGGAAAGGAGGAAAGGTTGTGGTCGAAAGGTATGCGCTCTCACCAATGAAGGAACTTTGGACGACAAAAGCAAACCTTGAAAGATGGCTTCAAGTCGAACTTGCTGTCATGCAAGCTTATGAACAACTTGGAATGATACCATCTGGCAGCACTCAAAAGGCTAGAGATAATGCTATTATAGATATGAAGCTTTTTGAGGAAATTGAAGCTCAAACAGATCACGATGTTATCGCCTTTGTCAAAATGGCGACTAGCAAAATGGGCGATGAAGCTCGATTTTTTCATTACGGTTTGACTTCCTCAGATGTACTTGACACAGCTCTCTCCCTAGCCTTGGTTAAAGCCTGTGAACTGATAATTAGTCAAGTTGATAGACTTTTGCAGGCACTGTGGAAATTAGCTTTAGAACATAAAGACACCTTAACCATCGGTCGGACGCACGGTGTACACGCTGAGCCAACAAGCTTTGGGTTGAAGGTTTTAAACTGGTATGCTGAAACGATGAGAAACAAAGAAAGACTGATTTATGCAAAGGAACAGATAAGCTATGGAAAAATAAGTGGTGCCGTGGGAAACTATGCAAACGTTCCACCTGTGGTTGAAAAAATAGCGCTCGAAAGCCTTGGCTTGAAACCCACACCTGTCTCAAGTCAAATAGTAAACAGAGATCATCACGCTTTTTTCATCTTTACTCTTGCTTTGCTTGCAAGTGGAATTGAGAGGATTGCCACTGAGATAAGACATCTTCAAAAAACAGAGGTTCTGGAAGCTCAAGAACCTTTTAAAGAAGGTCAAAAGGGTTCAAGTGCCATGCCCCATAAGCAAAATCCCATTTTGTGTGAACGACTTTGTGGGTTGGCAAGAATAATGCGTTCTTATGTTCCTGTAGTGCTCGAAAATAACAATCTGTGGCATGAAAGGGATATTTCTCATTCATCTGCTGAAAGATATGTTTTTCCAGATGCAACTCAGACGATTTATTATATGTTGGTAAAAGCAGTTTATTTGGTTGAAAATTTGGTTGTATACAAAGACAGAATGTTGAAGAATCTTAATGTAACAAATGGGCTAGTCTTTTCGCAAAAACTCATGCTTGCACTTATAGACAAAGGTATGTCAAGAACACAAGCTTATGATTTGGTTCAGCAACTTTCGCTTAGATCGTGGAAAAGCGGAGAAAATTTGAAAGAGCTTGCGAAGGAAAATATAAATATCTTGAATGAAGAAGAACTCGAAAAGATATTTGATCCAAGGGAGTATTTGAGAAACATCAACGAGGTATATGCTAGATTCGAGGGAGGCTGGAAAGGTTGAATGCCGCAGTAATAGGTTTGCAATGGGGAGATGAAGGAAAAGGGAAAGTTGTTACTTATCTTTCGAAGGATTTTGACTGTGTGGTGAGGTATTCTGGCGGGAGCAATGCTGGTCACACTGTTGATTACGGCGATTTCAAGGTGGTTCATCATCTTGTTCCTTCAGCAAATGTGAAAGAGCAAAAGATGATGTACATAGGACCTGGTGTCGTCGTTGATTTGCAAGTGCTGTTGGAGGAGATTGAACAATTGGAAAAGCATGTTCCTGGTTCTAGAAAATTGCTTAAAATTTCACGGCAAGCGCATTTGGTTTTGCCAATCTATAAAGAACTCGATGGAAAAATAGATTCTTCAAGAGTTAATGTCATAGGTACAACTAGAAGAGGTATCGGTTTATCCTACGCAAATAGAGCTTTAAGATGCGGTTTGAGGCTTGAAGATCTACTGGATAAAGGAGTTGCAAAAAGAAGAATAGAAGAGCTGCTTTCTATATGGAAACTTCATCTAGATAGCGATGCAATTTTGCAGGATATTCAGGATATTTATGAAAAATATGAACTTATCAAAGACCTGATTATCGACACCATCGAAGCAGTGCAGGTATTTGCCGGTAGAAATCTTCTTTTTGAAGGGACTCAAGGTGTGTTACTTGATGTAGATGTTGGAACTTACCCGTTTGTAACTTCGGCAAATTGCTCAACCACTGGGATCCATGCAGGTTTTGGCCATCCTGTGACCTTAGACAACGTTTTTGGCGTGATGAAAGCTTACACCACACGGGTGGGTGAAGGCCCATTTCCAACGGAGTTGAAAGGCAAAGAAGGTGAACGACTCAGAGAACTTGGAAAAGAGTACGGAGCAACAACTGGAAGACCAAGAAGGTGTGGTTGGCTTGATCTGGTCATGCTAAAGTATGCCATTCAAACAAGTGGTTGTAAAGAATTAATTGTGACCAAGGCTGATGTTTTATGTGGGTATCAGAAAATTGGGGTATGTGTTGCTTACAAAATTGATGGAAAAGTTGTCGAATCATTGAAGAATGTTTTTGAACTAGAAAAAGCTGAGCCGATTTATGAGTATTTTGAAGGCTGGGATTCTCTTCATTCAAAACAGTTTGAAATGTTTCTGGAGAGGATAGAAAAAGAGACAAAAGCGAAGATAAGCTACATTTCTACAGGTCCAAAAGTCGATGAGATAGTTAAACTTTAACTTGGGGGTGAATAGGGTGGATATAGTTGAAGCGGTAAAAACAAGAAGAAGCATAAGAAGGTATGAACCAAGGGACGTTCCTCGAGAAACAATTGTGGAAATCTTGCAGCTAGCACTTAACTCACCGAGTGCTGGAAACAGGCAACCTTGGAGGTTGCATGTGGTGAGAGATTACAGGCTTAGACAACTTCTCAGCGATGCCGCGGGTGGTCAAACCTTCATAATGGAGGCCCCGTGGGTAATATGTGTTGTTGCTGTAGCTGAGGAGAGTGCTTCACGTTACGGTGAAAGAGGTAAAGCGCTGTATTGTATTCAAGACACAGCTGCTTTGACAACCCATATTTTGCTATTAGCTAGAAATTATGGGCTAGATACCTGCTGGGTGGGTGCGTTTGACGAGAAAAAAGTTGCGGAAATCTTGAATCTTCCAGCTGGTCATCGTTGCGTTGCTATAATACCTGTCGGTTATGCAGGCGAGCCAAGGAAGGATAGACCAAGAAGACCGTTGTCAGAAATAGCCGTATTCCATGAATGAGGAGGTTTTGGTATGGCAGTCAACTTAACTGGTAGATCTCTTTTGACATTGCTTGAGTACACTCCTGAAGAAATCAGTTACTTACTTGAGTTATCGCATCACGTAAAGCGTGAAAGTAGGGCAAAAGTTGTTCAAAGAAGGTTTGTTGGAAAAACCTTGGCGATGGTCTTTGAAAAAAGATCAACGAGGACTCGGTTGGCCTTTGAAACGGCTTTTGCCGAGGAGGGAGGTCATCCAATCTTCCTTTCAATCCAGGACATACAACTTGGCGCAAAGGAATCTGTTGAAGACACTGCAAGAGTTTTAGGAAGAATGGTTGACGCAATAATGTTCAGAGGTTTCAAACAAGAAACTGTTGAGTTGTTGGCAAAATACTCCGGTGTACCCGTGTACAATGGCTTAACTGATGTTTTCCATCCTACGCAGGTTTTAGCAGATTTGATGACCATTCAAGAAGTCTTCGGAAGGTTGAAGGGTATTAAACTAGTTTTCATGGGCGATGGAAGAAACAACATGGCTAATTCATTGATGATAGGTTGCGCGAAAATGGGGATGCACTATGTGATATGCGCCCCGAAAGAATTAACACCAGAAAAGAACTTGCTAGAAACTTGCTTAAAAGTTGCCCAGGAAAACGATGCTAAAATAGAGATAATTGATGATCCACAGAAAGCTGTGGATGGAGCAGATGTAATTTACACAGACGTGTGGGCATCCATGGGAGAGGAAGCAAAAATCCAGGAAAGAGAAAGACTTCTCAGACCATATCAAGTAAATGAAGAGTTGATGAAGAAAACGCATAAAAAAGAAACCATATTCCTGCATTGTTTACCTGCTGTAAAAGGGCAAGAAGTTACCTTTGAAGTAATCGAAGGAAAGCAGAGTAAAGTTTGGGACGAAGCCGAGAACAGAAAGCACACAATAAAAGCCTTGATGATCGCTACGCTGTTGTAAGTTCTATGTAAAGAAAAAACGGAGCCAAAAGGCTCCGTTTTTCTTAAGGTTTGATTCAGTTTATCGGTATTACATTGACGGCCTGAGGACCTTTGTTACCTTGCTGCACTTCAAACTGAACCTTTTGCCCTTCTTGAAGAGTTTTGAATCCATCAACCTTTATGGCTGAAAAGTGTACAAACACATCTTCGCCATTCTCCTTGGTGATGAATCCGTAACCTTTCCTTGAATCAAACCACTTGACTGTACCTTTGAACATGCTTACTCCTCCTACACATAGCGGGTCGTCCCGCTGAAACTAAAATCATATTAACATGGATTTTCACACTTGGGTTGTCAAATCAAATAAAACACCCAAATGACATCGTACTGTTACACAAAACCGCGTAGAATTAACTAATGTATACCAAAGTCACAAACTAAAGGCCGTTTGAATTCACTAGCGGTTATAACCTGTGAAGCATTCATGTTGAATTTAACTTCTGATTGCTGTATCCTGAAAAGAACTTGTTCTATGTCTTGTAAAGTCTTTAACTATAAGAAATTAAGATAAAAAGATCGCAATTTTACCAAGCTTATTGAGATAAATCCAAGATGTTTTTATCCACAGCAAATGTGTCTAATATTTCAAAAAGTAAGTCAATTTTACTCTAAAGCAAATTTTGTAGTAGTTAACCTTGATAAATGCTAACGGTTAAAAAGCTTGAAAGCTGTTCAATGGTGTGATAATATATATACTGTTGGCGGTGTAGCTCAGCTGGTCAGAGCGAGTGATTCATAATCACTATGTCGTGGGTTCGAGTCCCACCGCCGCCACCAAGGGGCTCTTGCCCCTTTTGTTTTTATGGCATAATACTTTCAGAAATTGTTCCTAGCGTAGGGAGGTTTGAATATGAAAACGTTTATGCTGATTATTCATTCACTCATTTCGGCAGGTTTGATTTTCATGGTTCTGAACCAAATGGAAAAATTTGCGGAACTGGGTGGTGCGTTTGGATCTGGTAGTTTGCACACAATGTTTGGCAAAAAGAAAGGGTTGGATACAGCTGGTAAAATAACCTTATATCTTTCGATAGCGTTTTTTGTAAGTTGTATTGTAACTGCGTTTATTCTTTCGAGGTGATCCAATGCATCCAGAGGAACAACTTGAATTTTTGGCGAGAAACGTTGTTGATCTTGTGTCAAAAGAGGAACTTTTGGAGAGATTGACAAGCAAAGGAAAGCTTCGGGTGAAACTTGGTGTTGATCCATCCAGGCCCGATTTACATCTTGGACATGCGGTTGTACTTTTCAAACTTAGAGAGTTCCAAGATCTCGGTCATCATGTCATTTTGATAATAGGTGATTTTACGGCAATGATAGGTGATCCTTCAGGTCGAAGTACTACTAGACCCATGCTTAGCCCAGAAGAAGTCAAAGCCAATGCAAAGACCTATCAAGAGCAAGCGTTCAAAATTTTGGATCCTCAAAAAACTGAGGTTCGCTTCAACAGTGAATGGCTTGGAAAAATGACTTTTACCGATGTGATAAAACTAGCTGCAAAATACACTGTAGCTCGAATGCTGGAAAGAGATGATTTTGCAAAAAGATATGCCGCCAATGAACCTATATCCATCTGTGAATTTCTCTATCCTTTAGCTCAGGCTTACGATTCAGTTGCAATCCAAGCTGATGTTGAACTTGGAGGGACTGATCAATACTTCAACTTGATTGTTGGTAGAAAAATTCAAGAAGAGTATGGTCAAAAAGCGCAGATAGTTATGACTATGCCAATCATTGAGGGAACCGACGGAAAACTGAAAATGAGCAAAAGTTATGGAAACTATATAGCATTCAACGACTCACCATTTGACATGTACGGAAAACTGATGTCAATACCAGACGAGCTGATAATAAAATATATGAGATTGTTAACAAAAATCCCAACTCAACAAATAGACGAATATGAACAGCTCATCAATTCAAAGAAAGTGAATCCAAGAGACATCAAAATGAAGCTAGCTTTTGAAATAACGCAATTTTTCCACACAAAAGAACGAGCTTTAGAAGCAGAAGCTGAGTTTATACGTATTTTCAGATCCAAAGAGTTGCCAAGCGACATGCCAGTTGTAGAACTTGACAAAGACGAGGTAGAGTTGGTAGAATTACTCGTGAAGATTGGAATTGCAACAAGTCGCAGTGAGGCACGCAGATTGATATCTCAAGGTGGAGTAAAAATAGATGATAAAAAGATAGATGACATACACGCTAAAATTATTTTAGACAGAGAAAAAATATTGAAGGTTGGAAAAAGAAATTTCTTTAAGTTGGTTCGTAGTTGATTAATGCATACTATTGATTTTAATAGTTTATCGGTGCTATAATTTTCTTGGTTTTAGTTCTTGTGCTTTTCTGGTCTTTGAAAAGTTGGGGGGATTTTCCCACCTGTATGAGCCAAATATAATGTGAAGGGAGGTTGAAGTCATGAAAAAACTTTGCGTGTTAGTCTTAGCAGTAGCTGTGACAGTAGGGGTTTTTGCTAACATGTTCCCTGATGTTCCCAAGACCCATTGGGCTTATGAGTACGTCAAACATTTGAAGGATAAGGGAATTGTCATTGGTTATCCAGACGGCACTTTCAAAGGCGAGCGAAACATTACACGTTATGAAGAAGCAGCAATGATAAGCAGACTTATTGGCTTGCTTGAAAGTGAAATCGTCGGTCCACACATTAGCAACGTCTTAAGAGTGCTCGATGCAGTTAGTATGAGGCTAGGCACAACGGTTCAGAAGGTTGATGCGCTTGAAAAGAAAGTTGCTGAAATTGAAGCAAAGCTTAATGTTGCTGGAACAGCAGCTGAAATTGCACAACTTAAGGCACAGCTTGTTGATCTTTCAAAGGCTCTTGAGATGCTAAAACAGACTGTGAATATACACGACAAAGATGTTATTAAACTTTATGAAGCTGTTGCAGGTTTGCAGAAGGGTCTTTCAGCAGCGAACGAAACTGTTAACGCTTTGTCTTCGAAGATTTCAGCGATTGAAGCAAGTGTTGCTGAATTCAAGGATTTGCATGATTCGCAGGTTGGATACATCATGGATGAACTGGATTCGGTGGCCACAAGTATTGATGAACTTACAGAAGGTTTGTTTGCTGTCAAGGAAGACTTTGAAGCTCAAATTGGCAGTTTGAAAACAGAAATGGCTTCACAAATGGAAGCGTTGAAAGCTGAAATGAATGAGAAAGTAGCAGCCTTACAGGCAGTTGACCAGCAGCTGACTGCAAAGATTGCTGCAATCGAGAAGAAGCTTTTTGCGCTTGATCCACTTAGAAATGTTGTTAGAGATTTGACAAAGAAATTTTCTGAACATGATGCTAAGTTAGTCTCACTGGAAGGAACAGTTGGCGACCTTTCGATGACCTTGGACAATGCGGTGATGAACCTTGGGAACTTGTCGATCAGGTTCGAAAGGGCTAAGGTTGACCTTGATAACTTGAAAGAGAAGGTTTCTAATTTAGAAGTCAAAGTAACTGATCTTGACAATGCGAAAGTGGAGCTTCAGAAAAAGGTTGCAGAACTTGAAAAGGCAAATGCTATTGCAACAGGAGCGGCTATTGGTGCTATAATCGTTGCAGTAACAGCTTTGATTTTGGGAGTAATGTATTGATTCCCCGTGTGGGGTTAAAAACAAAACCAATTTAAAGGTAAAAGGAGGGTGTATGTATGAAGAAACTTTTGGCAATTGTTTTGGTAGCTCTGCTCAGCATCGCAGCTTTTGCCGCAGTAAACTTTAGCGGAAGTCTCAGCGTTACAACGTCGTTAAACTATGATGCAAATGCTGGTACGCTTAGCTGGAGTGTATTACCGAGCGCATCTTTTAACGCATCAGCAAGTGGTAGCGACGCAACAACTGGCTTTTCCGTGTGGTTTGGCCCTGCTTTTTCTGTTAACAGCGGTTATGTATGGTGGAAACCTTATGTCAGCGATCCATTAACAGTTGAGTTTAGGGCTGGAAGATTGTCAAGAAGTGTGTCAATTTTTGATCAACTGATTCTCAATGGTGTTACGGCTAATAGTTTGGCAGTTGGCTTCGCTATGAAAGCTGCAGACCTTTCGAACTCATTGTGGATTTTTGTTGATCCAGCATCTGCTCCAAACTATGTTGAATTGGACGTCAGAAATGCACTGACATTTGGCGCGATAAAAGTGGAAACACTTATCAACAATGTTGTTGCAAACATGCAGGTTCCTCAGACTGAGCTTGGTCTTACTGTCAGTGTTGATGCAGCAAAGCTTTTGAACATTCAGGCAGCCTCGTTGACTGTCGGTGGAGGTTTTTCTGGTGTATTCCCGGGTAGTCCACTTCAAGTTTGGGTTGTGGGCGCAAACTTTGGATATGATAAATATTCTGGTGGTGTCTCTTTCAACAACTCGAATATACTTTCCGCAAAAATTTCAACAACAATTTTTGCTCCGGTAACAGTTGGTGGATCCTTCTCGGCTGACGTTACAAATATATTGAACACAATGAGCGTTGGCGCATGGGCTGAATGGAAAGTTGGAGTTTTGACTAACACATTATCTTTGAGCTATTCAAATCCAAATGTCACGGTTTCATTGGCAACCACTGCAAGCTTCTAAATGGTATTAAATCTTAAACCCCGGCCTAAGCCGGGGTTTTATTTTTGGTGTAGAATTCTTCTGGAGGTGTTTGGATGCTTTTGGCTGGAATAATTGTAGCAGTTATCTTGATTTTGGTTTTTTGGTTTGTTGGTACGTATAACAGCTTTGTGACAAGAAAAAAGCGAGTAGAAAATGCATGGAGCCAAATTGATGTGCAGCTAAAAAGAAGACATGATTTAATTCCAAATCTTGTTAATGCTGTAAAAGGTTATATGAAATTTGAAAAAGAAACATTGGAAGCTGTAATAAATGCACGTGCAAAAGCTGTTTCTGGAGGAAGTATTGATGAAAGAATCAAAGCAGAAGGCGAACTTTCCGGCGCTTTAAGTAAACTTTTGGCTGTTTTTGAAAGATACCCAGAATTGAAATCCAACCAACAAGTTTCTCAGCTTATGGAAGAACTCACCAGCACTGAAAATAGAATAACATACGCTAGACAGTTCTACAATGATACTGTTATGAAGTACAACACCTCATTGGAAATTTTTCCATCAAATATAATTGCCAAAATGTTTGGTTTTAAACCTTTCCCATTCTTCGAAGCTCAAGCGGCAGAAAGAGAAGCTCCAAAGGTGGATTTGAACTTTTAAAAAGCAAAAGGAGTTAGGCTAAGATGAACTATCTTGTTCAACAAAAGAAAAACCTGAGAAAGACGTATCTTTTGGTTTCAATTTTCGTATTCATGATGGGCTTTCTTGGCCTTTTGATTGATGGGGCTTTTGATAGTTTTCCCATTGGAACTTTTGTTTTGCTTTTCATTGCTCTAATTCAGATTCTAGTTGGTGTTAGCAGAGGTACTTTGCTAGTTTTAAGAACTGTTAACGCAACGCCTGTGAATGAAGAATTGTTTGAGCACAAACAATTGAAAAACATAGTTGAAGAACTTTCAATTGCGGCTGGTTTGAAAATTCCACCAAAGGTTTATGTCATGGAAGATGAAAACATAAACGCTTTCGCAACGGGATTCAAGGAAGAAGAGAGCGTAATATGCGTTACTACTGGACTTTTGGAAAACTTGAACCGTGAAGAAACTGAAGGTGTTGTAGCACACGAGATAAGTCACATTCTAAGTAAAGACACTTTACTGATGACCACCATAAGTGCAATACTTGGAACGATGGTTTTAGTCCAACTTTTTGCCTGGCGACTTTTAAGAAGCTTTATGTGGTATGCTGAACCTAGAAGTGGAAAATCAAGAAATAAGAGAGGTGATGCAGGAAGCGCTTATATAATTCTTGCGCTTCTTTTAATTGCGCTGTTTGCTACTTTGTTCTCGTTCGTTGGAAAAATCACAATTTTTGCTGTGTCTAGGGCTCGAGAATATTTGGCAGATGCGAAAGCAGTTGAATTAACTAGAAATCCGAAAGGACTGTCGAATGCTTTGAGAAAGATTGCCAAAGTAGCTAAGAAAAAAAGCAAAGTCAAAGGTGCAACTGTTGCAACAGCTCATCTTTTTATCTTCGATCCTTTGAAAAGAGATGTCAACAATAAAGAGGGTTTTCTTGCAGATCTTTTCAGTACCCATCCACCTATCCATAAAAGAATCGCCATGCTTGAAAATATACCAGAACATGTTGTTTTGAAAGAGCTTGAACTTTCCTAGAAAATTTTTATTGCAAAGTTTTGAATCAAGCTTCACAGTTGATTCAATGTTTTTTGATTTTCATACGTCGAAAAATTGCGAAATATTCTCTGTAAAAAGTAAGAACTAACTCAGTAGCTATGAATTATTAATGACGCTAAATCACTAACATTTGAAAAAATTGCCACTGAGAAAAACTGAAAGCTAAACGATATTAGATAGGATCGACTTGTTAAGGAAACAAAAAGTATAATTGTAGTTAAATTGAAAACCATGTTGAAAAACTGATTTTTTTAATGATCGGTGAATATCTAGTGAGAATTTTTCCAGATGATATTTCAGTTAGTTAACAAAAATAGCTATGTATGAGAAGTTCTCATAATTTTGAACAGATTTACTGTCATACTAGCTTTTGTAGATAGGAAAATGATAAATCCTATCCAAAGGCATATTACTCTTTAGCAAACTTTTACTAGAGTTACTTTGCCGATAACCAGCTACTTTCAATTCAAAATTGCTCAGGTTACATTTTTACAGCATTTAATTACCATAATGGAGTTTTTGCTGGAAGAAGATGGGCAATTAGAAATCCCAAAGCTATGCCGGCAAAAGCTTCACTCCACGTATGACCCAAATCGTCTCTCACATGAGGCCTTAAATTAACTGCATCTGCAACGATCACCATCAAAAGCATAGCAGCGACAGCTGTTATTGGGGAGGAGTATCCGGTGCACCTACCTATGGAAAAAGCCAAACCGGAAGCTGCTGAAGCATGCCCACTCGGCATGCCTCCATAACGTTTAAAAGTTGAGAATTTTCTTGTTAAAAGCATTTTTAGACTCTGTGCTGCAAGAAAAGAGACAACGGCTGCAATTAAAGGGGTATTCTTTAAAAGATCAACTATGGAAAAGAAAGTGTACAACATCTCCCTCCTTAATCATATAGTCTTTTCCATGAATCTTGACAAAACCCTTTTCCTTTGCTTCCTTTATGGAAGAAAACTTTGCTAGCTCGTCAAAGGATATTACTTCGGCTCTTACAAAACCCTTTTGAATGTCGCTGTGAATCAAGCCTGCTGCGTCGTAGGCGGTTGTTCCTTGAGGAATAAGCCAACTTCTTGCCTCATTCTTCGTTGCTGTAAGAAAACAAATCATGTTTAAAGCTGACTTTATTTGCTCGAAAAATCTTTGTTTCAGGGGAATTTCAAATCCATAAACTTGTAAAAATTCCCTTGCTTCCTCTTCGCTTAACTTCTCCACTTCATATTCCAACTCGGCATTAACAATTACCATATTAAAGCCATTTTTCTCGGCGAAAGTTTTAACTTTTGTATGAAGCCCATTTTCCATACCCCATTCATCGACGTTCGCAACGTATACAACAGGTTTTTCAGTGAGCAAAAAGAGTGAATCAATTATTTCTTGGTCTTGCTTTTCTCGACTGAAAGTTATCGCGAGTTTCCCATTTTCAAGATGTTTCTTCAAATTTTCCAAAAGATTCAACTCGTGACGTGCTTTTTCATCACCAGCTCTTGCCTGTTTGAAAATTTTCTCAATTCTTTTGTTTATGGTTTCAAGATCTTTTAGTATCAACTCTAATTCAACTACTTCAATGTCTCTTTCTGGATCGATGCTTCCCATTGGATGTGAAACATCATCGATTTTGAAGCATCTTACAATATGGAAGATTAAATCCACCTTGCTTATGTGGTCCAAAAACTGATTTCCAAGGCCTTCACCTTTGCTTGCGCCTTTTACAAGTCCAGCTATGTCGACAATTTGGAAAAATGGATGTACAACCTGTTCTGAGCCTTCCATTTTAGCAAGTTTTTCTATTCTTTCGTCTTTTACAATCATTACACCGATATTCGGATCAATGGTACAAAAAGGATATTTCTCATTTGGAACATTCTGATTTGTCAATGCGTTGAAGAGTGTGGATTTACCGCTATTTGGAAGACCAACTATTCCTGCCTTTTTCATGTTTTTCCCTCTTTTACCTTGTTGTACTGATTGAAATAGTTTAGTTTTAGATTTGCAAGGATTGCCTCCATCTCTTTGTACTCTTCAGGGTTTATGTTATCGTTCAGGACCTTTACCACAGCATCTAAAACGTCAATCGCTAACCTTGCTTGTTTTAGGTCCTGATACATCTCACCATATTCGTCTCTTGTTAGTCCAAGCCGCGCCCAACAACGTGCAGAAATCGCATTGAAAAAAAGGATTATTAAATCTTCCATTGACAACTTTCGAAGTTCTTTTTCATCTTCTTGCAAATTCTCACCCCCAACTTTCGGAAAATACTTTCAAAAATATCTTACTTGTTCCACTGTCTATGTTGCACAATCGAATCTCTTCAAGACAAGTTTTTGGATTTTCACTCAAGAAATCTTTTATTGCCTTGAGAAATACCTTTGCACATTCATCTTTTGGGAAACCAAAAATTCCGCTACTTACAGCTGGAATACTTATTGTTCTTAGATTTAATTGCTGAGCCTTTGAAAGAACATTTTGCACAGCTTTATAAAGTTTTTCATGCTCATTTCCTTCACCCCAAATTGGTCCTACGACATGAATCACATATTTTGCTTTTAACTTTCCAGCTTTTGTAACTGCAACTTGTGAGGTTGGAACTGGGCCGTGGGTTT
Organism: Pseudothermotoga sp.; assembly: GCA_041640575.1. GTDB lineage: Bacteria > Thermotogota > Thermotogae > Thermotogales > DSM-5069 > Pseudothermotoga. Next base: position 30,048 of record JBEPZZ010000014.1, read on the forward strand.
TGACCCATTCATCGCTTTCTTTTTGTATCTCTTCTCCACCTGCTCTTACAATAGCTGCAGCAACACCACCACCGTGTATCAAGTGCGAGTTTGCAGCATTCACAATTGCATCGGTTTCTTGCTTAGTTATGTCGTCCTGAAAGATAGTAATTTTCGTCTTATTCATTTGAAAGCTTGCTAAAAGCAAGCTATCACCTCATTCATAAACGATTTCATAAGTTAATTCTGCGGCTTTTTTGAGCATTCCAGCAACACTACAATACTTTTCCTGAGAAAGTGAAACGGCCTTTTCAACCTTGTCTTTCGGTGGCTCACCTTTGAATTTGAAGATGTACTTCAGATGGATTTTTGTGTAAATCTTAGGATGATCGTTAGCTCTCTCTGCGGAAACTTCCATCTCGAATTTTTCAACTTCGCTAAGAACTTGCATTTTTTCTAGGATCGAAACTACATCCATTCCCGTGCAACCAGTTAGTCCTGCAAGGATCAATTCCATGGGTGTAGGAGCAGCTTGTAAACCACCTGATTCTTTTTTAGCATCCATCAGGACCTGCCTGCCACTGTTTGTATGGGTCAAAAATGCCATCTTACCAAGCCATTCCGTTTTCATCTAGCTATCACCTCGCAATTAAATTATATTTCAATCCTCTTCTAAGTGACACATGTCGTTCAGATACAAGATTTTCGGTTTGCTTGAAACTTGAACTGCAGTGACTGAAGCATTCTCAAGTTTGAAGTTTGTATGGTTTGGCATTTGAAGTCCTAAGATCCAGCTTATCAGCATGCGCAAGACCAAAGCATGAGATACCACTACGACGTTTTCAAAATTTTGTGAAATAAGCTTTTGGAAAAAAATCTTGATCCTTTTCGTTACTTCACCCAGGCTTTCGACTCCATCAATTTGTGCATTCGGATTTTTTGCCCACTGTTCATATTCCTTTGGAAATCTTTTTAGAGTTTCTTCCATTGTTAGGCCGTTCCAAAGATCTATTCGGCACTCTGTGAGAAGTTCATCAATTATCGGTTTCTTTCCATGCTTAAGCGCTATTATCTCAGCAGTTTGGTAGCTTCTTAACAGTGGACTGGTATAAATTGAATCAAGTTGAACCTTTGAAAATCTTTTTGCAAGCTTTTCGGCTTGTTTTACTCCCTCCGCACTCAAAGGTATATCACTTATGCCTTGCCAAAGGCCTAGTTCGTTCCAAGTTGTTTTTGCATGTCTAACAAAGTAGATTAACATTCAGCTCACTCCACAATGTGCGCTTTTATCAAGTTTGTAGTTCCAGTCACACCAGCTGGCATTCCGGCGGTGATAACGACAACATCGGAACTTTCAACGTATCCGAGTTGCTTCACTTTCTCAACGGCTACCGGTATCATAAGATCAACGTCTAAAACTTCAGGCATCAATATTGGTGTAACTCCCCATACTATCGATAGTTGGTGATAAGTTCGTTCCTTCGGGGTAGTGGCCAAAATTAAGCACCTAGGTCTATAGTAAGAAACTCTTCTTGCAGTGCTCCCAGAAGCTGTAGAAGTTATTATAGCTTTAGCGCCAATTTCCTGGGCTATTTCAAAGCTGCTTTTTGCAATAGCTTGGGAGAGATCCTCGGTCACATTTTGAAGATGCCTTTGCAATAAGGAGCTTTTTATTTGTGAAACGTGGTCCTCGACATTTTCTATGATCTTTCTCATGGTCTCAACTGTTTCAAGTGGGTACTTTCCAACAGCTGTTTCTGCTGTCAAAAGTAGGGCGTCAGCTCCATCAAGTATGGCATTGGCTATGTCCATAACTTCGGCCCTGGAAGGATATGGTTTTTCCATCATTGATTTCAAAATCTCCGTGGCTACAATCGCTGGCTTACCATAGGATGCAGCTGTCTCGATAACTTTTTTCTGAATAACGGGAAGTTCTTCCATAGAGGTTTCAACAGCAAGATCGCCTCTTGCAACGATTATTCCATCACTTTCCTTACAAATTTGATTTAGATCTTCAAGAGCTTTTTTAGTTTCGATTTTTGCTAATATACCAATGTTTTCATCAAAGCTGTTTATAAACTTTCTTATGTTTCTTATCTCTCTCGAATTCTTAATGAAAGAAACACAGAAGTAGTCTATCTCGTATTTTGAACAAGCTTCTATGACTTTTCTATCTTGCTCAGTTGGCACTTCGCCAGGTAAATCTGATTCTGGAATGTTAATTCCATGACCATCCCGTACCAGACCTGGAATTTCAACTTCGCACTCTATCTTTTTGCCCAAGTTCTTTAATACTCTTAAGCGTACCATTCCGTCATCTATGAGCACAGAATGTCCAACTTTTAAAGATTCGTGGAGATCCTTATGAAGGATCCAAAGGTCACCATCAACATCTTCGTCTAGCGAAATCAAAACCTTTTGATTTTGATCGATTTGTAATTCCTTTTTCCCAAACAGTCTTACTCTGAGCTTCGTTCCAGGTAAATCAACAAGCATTGCTAGGGGTATGCCCAGATCACTTCTAATCTCTTTCAACCTGCCAACTAATTCAACCAGTTTCTCTAAGGAATAATGTGCGGCACTTATTCTTATCGCGTTTACACCCGATTCTATGACTTTGATTGTGGACTCAGGATCTTCAATCATGGGACCAAGACTGCAGATTATCTTGGTCCTATTGAGATGCCTTTTCATAAAAAATCACCTCAAGAAAGCAATAAAGCAAGTTCATAGAGCGAAAGATCAAGCTCCTTCTTCCTACCTAAGACTTGTGACAATGGTACTCTAACTATTTTCCCAGACCTTAAGCCTATCATCGCGCATTTTTCGCCATCCAGGAGAGCTTTTACTGCTTCTGCACCCATCCTTGTGGCGAGCAACCTATCAAAGGTTGTAGGAGTACCTCCACGCTGGATATGACCAAGAATTGATATTCGAGTCTCATATCCAATCTTATCTTGAAGATTTTTGGCCACTTTGATAGCTCCTCCAGCTCCCTCAGCAACAACAACAATGCAGTTGATCTTTCCCCTCTTTTTTTCTTCAAGCAAACGCTCTGCTAATTTATCATAATCGATTGGTATCTCGGGTATTATAGCTGCTTCTGAGCCAGTGGCAATTGCCGACATCAAAGCTATGTAACCAGATTCTCTTCCCATAACTTCGACGATGAAAGCTCTTTCGTGGGAGGTTGCTGTATCCTTGAGTTTTTGAATAGCTTCAACCACGGTGTTTAAACAAGTATCAACACCAACACACATGTCAGTTTCGGCTATGTCATTGTCAATTGTACCAGGTATTCCTATAACTGGTATACCATGTTCTTCATGAAATTGTTTTGCACCTGTTAAGCTTCCTTCACCACCAATAACCACAAGTCCCTCTATACCAGCTTTTCTGAGCTGTTCTGCTGCTTTTCTTCTACCTTCTGGCATGTAAAACTCTCCACATCGACTTGTTCTAAGAATTGTTCCACCTTTTTCCATTATCCCAGCGACAGAAGCAAAGCTCATCTCTTTGAAGGCCCCATCTATAACACCACAGTATCCTCGTTCGATTCCAATCACCCTTAGGCCATTTCTTATACCTATACGAACAACGGCTCTTATTGCCGCATTCATGCCTGGTGAGTCTCCGCCGCTTGTCAGAACCCCAATTGTTTTCATTTTTCAAACCCCCTTGTTGTAGAATATTGCTGGAAAGATTATACATGGGAGATGAGTATTTTGTGGAAGGTTCTTTTTGAACAAATTGATTTCACGACGGCAAGTTTAATTAAAGCTCTTCTTGAAGACAACGGTGTAGAAGTCATAGTCAAGGCCGCGAAAGAGTTTGATCCAGTGATCTTTGGTCAAGGTGGAATGGTTCAAATACTTGTCAAACAAGAAGATTACGAAAAAGCTGAGCAGCTGATAAAGGAGGCGCAATCTGATGAACAAAACCCCTCTTTATGAACATCAACTTGTCCTTGGTGCTAAAATGGTTGAGTTTGCCGGATGGAATATGCCTTTGCAGTATGAAGGTATAAACGCTGAAGTGCTTGCGGTCAGAAAGAATATCGGTGTTTTCGATGTATCTCATATGGGAGAAATAATTGTTGAGGGTGAAGGTACCACAACATTTTTGGATTATCTTCTGACTAACAATTTTGGCAGTTTGAGGACTGGACAAGTGATGTACACTGTAATGTGCAACGAAAATGGTGGAATAATCGATGACCTTTTGGCTTATAAGCTTGGTGAAAACAAAGCAATGCTTGTGGTTAATGCAGCGAATACGAAAAAAGATTATGAATGGTTGAAAAATCATGCGGGAAAGTTCGAAGTTTCTATTAAAGATGAAAGTTTTTCCTTTGGACTTCTGGCCGTTCAAGGTCCTGCAGCAGAGAATTTTCTCTCGAGGTATTTACCCGATCTTCCCAGCCTAGCGTACTATACCTTTGCAAGTTATGTACTTTTTGGGAAAAATTGCTTAATCTCAAGAACAGGTTACACCGGGGAGGATGGTTTTGAAATCTAT
>JBEPZZ010000015.1:0-10111 GCA_041640575.1 Pseudothermotoga sp.
TGGTCGATTCTCTGATTCTCTTTATCTGCTCTTGCAAGTTTGCCTTAACAGCTAAATTGTTTTCAATGTCTTTTTGAGCCTCGGCAAGTTCTTCATTCATATTTTTCAAAATTAAGATCTTTTCGCCTGTATTTTCAAGGATATCGCCTATCTGTGCTAAAACTCTTTCGATTCTAGGCCGTAACTCTTCATAAATGCCAACTATTTGATTGTACTGAACTTTCTTTTTTATAGATTCATCACGATTGAGTATCTCCTGCAAACCTTTTTCTATGTTTACCAAAGCTTCAGAAAATTCCTTGTAGTCAGCATAGACTTGCAAATTTTCTAAAACTGACAATGTTTGAATACGAAGCTGTTCCGCCGATGCTAACATTTTCGAATCATCGATCGGAAAAGGAGAACTAACCTCGGTGGAGTAAATCTTCGTTTTCAGTTCGACAAAGCTTTCAAGGGTATGAGATAGTGACTTTAGCTCAGGTAAAATTGCTTCTTTAAGAAATAGGTTAGCTGCAACAACTTCATTTTGGATTTCTGAAATCCTTTTTCTCAATTCAGTGACTATGAAGTTCAGTTGAGAGAGCCTTTTATCATATTCGTTGAGCTCTTCAACATAGATGCCAATCTTTGTTGCGTATATTTCTCTAAGCTTGGAAAGGACCTCTTCGTAAGTTTCTTCGTCATTTATCTCATGCCCAAGGTACTTTTCGAGGTCTTCTTTCAGAATTTTAAAAGTTGAAGAATCGTAACGTTCGCGCTGTAACGTCTCATAAAGTATCAAAGCGTATGATTCATCAATCAAAATATTCGGCAGATTGTTTTCAACCGTTTTTTTCAGTTCCTCCAAGTTTTCAACTACATTTGCTTTTATCTTCTCGGAATTTTCTAGCATCTTCGATGTTACAACCATATAAGATTTTTTGGCTAAATCATGTCGACGCTGCGTTTCTTCAAAATAATATTCCAGTCTCTTGATATATTTTTCAATAAGCTCTTCCGCACGTTTTTGTGTGATCTTATCGTAAGGCTTAACTCTTGAAACAATGCTTTGAAGTTCTTGTACAAGCACAGGTACGTTTTTTTCCGGGGCCAACAGGTCTATATAATTCTGCAAACTTACCCTGGATGTAAAAAGCTTGGTTGAAAAAGCAGCTTCGTCTCTTCTTATTGAGGTCGAAACAACCCAAACCACTGGAAAAAGTATCAAAATTATTAAAAGCACGAGTATAGTATGAGTGAGAAAGGAAACCCTTCTTTGAACCATTATCTACCCACCTCTTCAAATGCCCCGGAAAATTTGAAATTGAGGAAACTTATAGTACCAACAAGGAAGAAAATTAAGATAGAAATGGCGCTAGCAAAGCCAAAATCCTGACCTGTTCCGGCTTGAAAGGCTAGTTTGTAAACGTAAGACATCAAAATGTCGGTATAGCCTGTTGGTGTGACTGAACCTGGGATTGGCGGTCCGCCCGCAGTTATGAGAAAAATAATCGTGAAATTGTTGAAGCTAAAAGCAAAACTACTTACCAACAATGGTCCTATCACAGTCATGAGAAGTGGGAAGGTTATCTTAGAGAATCGTTTGAATTTCCCGGCACCGTCTATGGAAGCTACTTCATAAAGCTCAACAGGTATGGATTGCAAAGCACCGAGTGAGATGGTCATCATGTATGGAAAGGTTAACCAAATGTTGACAAGCAGAACACCAACTCGAGCCCAAAATGGATTGTTGAACCACCTTATTGGATCCAAATTAAAAAGTGGCAACAAGAATTTGTTGAAGAGTCCGTAGGTCTCGTTCAGAAGACCATTCCTCCAAACCAAAGCCGAGATGAAAGCCGGTATCGCCCATGGAATAATCAACAAAGTTCTGTAAAGATTTCTTCCTCTTAACCTTTGATCGTTCAAAACTAAAGCAAAAGGCAAACCCACAGCCAAAGAGAGTAAAACGCTCAAAGCAGCCCAGGCAAAAGTCCAGCTAAAAATGCTAAAGAATGGCCCGGTAACTCGTGGATCAGTTATTATTCGGACAAAATTTTTCCAACCGACATGATCTATGAAACCGACGAGGAAGATTTCCTCGCCCTTATCATTTACGTCGTAAAAAACACCTTCCTTTTCTAGAACCTTCCTGCCAGTGACATTATTAATTAAAACCGTTCTCAGCCTCATTCTGCCGTCTTCGTAAACTTCTTCATAGCCTAGTCTGTACAATCTTTCTATTTGAACAAATCCCCAGCTCCCGTCTGGTAGAATCCTCAGAGCATATTTTCGGCCACTTGAAGGGTCTATAAAATCGGAATTTGAAAGGTACGCTTGAGCAATTTTTGTCTTGAAATAAGGCGCATTTATCTCAAGCAATGGGTCATTTGGCGTGAAAAACAATCTGTAAGATTTACTGTCGGCTATTAGCAATTTGATTTCTTCAAAAGAAGCTGGCCATGGAACAATTCTGATATTTTGTCCTTGATATACAAAAGTTTCGCCTTCGACTCTTTGCAAGATACCTTCACTTAGCAAGACATCGCGTCCTTTTCTCATAACTGGCATTGGCCTTGTGGATATGAAGGTTTTGTCGCCTATTCTAAAAAGAATTATGAAATCGTCCGTTGGAGTCATTCCATCGTAGGCCATGAAAACCCGGTATGAAACAATTTCACCATTTTCAACGGTATAGGTATATTTTGTGCTGTATAAAAGTCGTTCTATTGCCTCTTCTTTCGGCATAAAATGACCTGTTCCATAATTTGTGAAAGCGGTTTTCACTGTGAAGTATATTGGATACAAAACTAAAATAAACAACAGGACTAATGCGGGAATAATGTATCGATAAGGGTAACCTTTTGGGTTGAAAACGAAGAAATCAATCAAGAAAATCAGAGTTGCAAAAGTTATTCCAAGCTCATAGTACCTATTTTGCACCAGAAATATGGTCATCCAAAAAAAGCTAACGTTTAACATCAAGAAAAGAAACCAAAGAAATATTTTGATTATTTTTTTCACCTGGTCAGCCTCCTCATGAAGGCAAGACCCGGGGACTTCCCCGGGTCCGAATTTTCTATTGTGTCTGGGCCTTTATCCTCTCAACGGCATTCTTTGCAGCCTCTGCTGGTGTTGCACGACCGTTGACAACTAAGTTCAAGGCATCATCCATAGCGCCCCAAACAAATCCCATCTGCGGTACATTAGGCATTGGGATACCATTTCCTGCGCTGAGAGTGAATGCTACTACGTCAGGATTGTCCTTGACCAGTTCAAGGACATCTTTTCTTGCTGGTAATCTTGGATCAGCCAAGTAAATACGATACATTGTATCTTTCTTTGCGACGTAGTTGATAAGAAATTCCTTTGCCAACAGCAAGTTTGGAGACTTTGTATTAACCATGAAGCCTTGGACTCCAACAAATGGCCTAGCAACAAGACCTGAAGCTACATCTGGTATCAAGGCTACACCATAGTCTACACCTGCATCAGCGTAAGCTTTTATTGCCCAAGGACCATTGATTATCATTGCGGCTCTGCCTTCTCTGAACATTGAATCCATAATTTCGTAGTTGTCTCCAGGTGTGATTATGCCTTCATCAACGAATTTTTTCAACAGTGCCAAACCTTTGATTGCTCCTTCGTTGGCAAGACCAATATCTTTCACATCGAGACCTGCAGGCGTGCTCTTGAAAACATATCCACCGTATCCGAAAATAAATGGCACGCTGAAGTAGAATGTGGTAACTGGGAATATGAGGCCTCTAACTTCTCCTCCAAATTCTTTTTCAACTTTCTTTGCAATTGCAATGAGTTCATCCACTGTTTTTGGGGGCTGTGGAACGTAATCCTTGTTATAGATCAAAGCAATTGCCTCAAGTGCATATGGAAGACCATAAAGTTTACCACCGTAAGAGAAAGCTTGTAATCCTGAGTCAAAGAATTGTCCAAGCTCTGCAAAAGATGGAATTGGTTCCAAAAGTCCATTTGCCACAAGTTCCCCTACCCAGTCATGTGCTCCAACGATGATATCTGCACCTTGACCTTGAGGAGCTGCTGTCAAAAATTTGGGCTTAATGTCTCCGAAAGGCACATATTGAACCTCAACTTCAACTCCATACTTTGCTTTGAATTCACGACCGAGAGCTTGAAGAATATCGACTTGCTTCTCAGAACACCATATGACAAGTTTTTGCTGGGCAAAGATAAAAACTGCCAAAACCAGCAAAAGTATTACAGAAAGCTTTCTCACAGACTTCACCTCCCCTAAATTTTAGTGATCCAACACATATTTTATCCTTTTCATTAACGAATTGTCAACGTACGGTTATCACACGAAATCGTTCTAAAATTACTCAAAAGAACTGATTCTGCCGAAAAGATGTAAAATAAAATGTGGTTTGAAAAAGCAATCGAGGTGACGTTATGTCCCAAACAATCAAATGTAGTTGTGGTACGAATCACGAAATCCCTGATTTAGAAATAAAATGGGAAAAGGGCTGCTCACAAAGACTAGAACACTTTTTCAGCCATTCTCTTTTCGTTGCCGATGCTAGTACAGAAAAATTGGTGATTCTGCCAAGCGATGCTTTCATTTTTAAAGAGAAAAGAATTCTTGCAAGTGTTGACAACTCTCAAAGAATCATCAGTGCTGCGAGGAATTATTCTTCGATAGTTTCCATCGGTTCAGGATCAATAACTGATGTCGTTCGGTATGCAGCATACCTTTTAAACAAGCCCTTTTTCGCATTTCCCACAGCTCCATCAGTTGACGGATATACCTCTTCAGTTGCGCCTTTGCTCGTCAAGAACATTAAAAAAACTCTGCCAGCAAGGCCACCATCTTTGATCTTGATCGATATCGAAATTTTGAAGAATTCACCACTTGATCTCTTGAAAGCTGGGATAGGAGACATTGCCGCAAAGATTACAGCAAGGCTTGATTGGATAGTGGCAAACCAACTTTTAAGCGAGAGGATTTGTGATTTCACGTGGGACAACTTAAAGGATCATATCGTTGAAACTTTGAAGAACACTGAGAAAATTTTGGAAAGAAATGAAAATTCGATTCAAAACCTAATGGAAGGACTTTTGGTATCCGGTTTGAACATAGCAACTGTTGGTCATTCGCGTCCTGCATCTGGTGCCGAGCATTTGATTTCACATCTTATCGAGATGTATCACGAATTTCATAATCAGCTGCCCCCATTTCACGGAATCACCGTAGCTATGGGAACTTTTGTTACAATGAAGGCCTATGAAGCGCTTCTGAGCAACGTAAAATTTGAGAGGCGAAAAATACTGGATAAGAGAGCCGCGCTGAGAGAGTTTTTCAACGACGAAATCGCAGCTGAATTCGAAAAGATTCATAAGACCAAGAAAATGGCAGATAAGTTGGATCTTAAACCAGTGTTGAAAGCAATTGAAAAAATCTATTATCAATATTCAAAACTTGTTTTTGACGCGCTCTCAAAAATAGATATCCACGAATTTTTCAAAAAGTATGACAAGCAGTTTCTAAAAAAACTAATTATTTTGACAAACATGACACGTGAGAGATACACCATTTTGGATTTGCTCGATCAGCTGGGAATTCTTGATACTTTTGCAGAATGGATTCTTGAAGAACAAATGAGATACTAAGCCAACAATGATTTCGGTATTATCGCCTTTGCCGTTTTGTTCGGATCAACAACTTGGCTTATTCTAATATCAACAGCCAGGCTTGCAAGCATGTAGGCATCTAGCATCGATAAATTAAGTTTCTGGGAAAGAAGCCTTACGGCCTGCTCTGTTGCTTCTTTGATAGCTTCATCAAGCGTTGGTAGTGAAACTATGATGCAAAAGTTCTGCTCTGTCTCAACAATTGGCCATTCAATTTGTTGATCCATTACGTCAATCTTTACAATAATCCTTGCATTGACTTCGCAAGCTGATACACAAACCTCTCCATCGGCCATCAAAGCATGAACATCTCCCATGGCAAGTAATGCTCCATCTTGAAACACAGGTAAATAGAGAGTGTTTCCCTTCGATATCTCTTTAGTATCCATATTTCCTCCGTGTTTATGCGCGGTACCTGTTGGAAACTCTTCGCTCATTGGTGCAACCCCAATAACACCTATCATGGGTTTTGCCAAAAGCCTTCTGCCAGCAAAATTTACAAATTCATCTTCGATTTTCAGTATCTTAACAGCAAAACCCTTTGTAAGATTTGGAAGTACTCCAAACCCTTCTTCAGCAACAATTACACCTTGATTATCAATTTCAATGCCCAAGATTTCTACAATAAGAGTCTTTCCCGCTTTCGCACCGTTAATGTAGACTGGTCCGGTTGCTGGATTAACCTTTGAAAAATCGAGCTGCACGATATCGGTTTCTTTTTTAATCTGTCCTCCCAAAGCGTCAAGAGTTTCAAAAACAACTATTTCTCCTGGTTCAACTGATTCAACTGATTTCATATCAGGTGAAAAAGCATAGATCAGGTTTCTCGTATCAACTACCTTCATCATTTTCCACCTCTTTGTACTTTTCTTCACCCCAGAGCTCTATCAAACGTTTCTTGATGGTCGCTTCTTTTCCGATTTCCTTCGGAATGTATATTTTCAATTTCTTCAGCTCTTCTGGAAGATAACTTCTTCTCACAAAACCTCCCATTTCATGTGGATAAACATACCCTTCACCATAACCGGCGTCCTTCATTAGTTTCGTAACAGGATTTCGTAGAAATAGTGGAACTTGAATATTCATACTTTGCTTGACAATTTTCTTAGATCTTTCAACAGCAAGATAAACTGAGTTGCTCTTTGGGGCAGCTGCAAGGTAGATTGCAGCTTGAGCAAGGTTAAGAATGCACTCCGGCAAACCAACATATTCAACAGCTTGGGCAGCTGACACAGCAACTAAAAGAGCCATAGGATCCGCCAAACCTATATCTTCGCTGGCCAGAATTACCATTCTTCTGGCTATAAACCTGGGATCTTCACCGAGCTCTATCATTTTTGTCATGTAATATAATGCAGCATCTGGGTCGCTACCACGCAAGCTTTTTATGAAGGCCGAAGCAAAATCATAGTGGTCTTCTTTTCTATAACCTGCCGCTTTCGAACCAACTAGGTTTTGAAATCTCTGAAGATCAATTACCGAGATTTTGGAGACTCTGGCGTTTTCAATAGCCATTTCGAGAGTATTCAATGCAAAACGTGCGTCTCCTTGGGACATTTGTGCAATCATCATTAACACATCATCGTTCACTGCAATGTTGTAGCTCGAAATTTTCTCATCGATAATCATGGCCCGTCTCATTATTTGAATGAGTTCCTCATTTGACAAAGGTTTTAGGAATATAACCCTACATCTTGACAACAAAGGTGGAATGATCTCGAAAGAAGGATTCTCCGTAGTTGCTCCCACCAGTGTGATAGTTCCATCTTCAACTCTTGACAAGAGGACATCCTGTTGAGCTTTGTTCAACCTGTGTATTTCATCAATGAAAAGCACCGTTTGCTTACCATATTTCTTCATTTCCTGAGCTCTATTAAGAACCTGCTTTATCTCATTTGCACCGTGAAGTGCTCCACTGAGAAGATAGAATTCCGCATCTACATATCTTCTTATTAGCTCACCTATAGAGCTCTTTCCACATCCAGGCGGGCCATACAAAATGCAAGAAAATATTGTCCCTTTTTCGAGGGCTTTTCGAAGTATTCCTTCTTTTCCCATCACATGTCCTTGACCTATCAAATCGTCGAGATCCTTTGGTCTGACTCGTTCTGCAAGTGGAAGGTTACCGATCTTCTGATCAACCATTCAAGCCCCCCAATTTACAGGGCTTTGAAGTATTCAACTGTTAGTGCTAAACCTTCTTCTAGGCTTGTTTGTGGATTCCAACCAAGTTCCTTTTTTGCCTTTGACGAATCAAGAATACTTTTTCTCAAATCACCTTTCCTGTGTGAACCGTAAACTGGTTCCTTTTGGTATCCAGTCAATCTTGAAAGAATCTTGAAAAGCTGATTTACCGTTGTTCCAACACCAGTGCCTACGTTGTAAACACCACTAATACCTTCCTTCAAAGCCAACAAATTTGCTTGTACAACATCTTTGACATAGACATAGTCTCTGACGTATTCTCCGTCCCCAAAAATTGTAACCGCTTCATTTTTCAGCATTCTTGCTGTGAAAATCGCTACAACACCGGCTTCACCATTTGGATCTTGCCTTGGTCCATAAACATTTGCATATCTAAGGGAAACATAGTCCAAATTGTATTCTTTTTTGAAAAATTCCAAATACATTTCGACTGATCTTTTCGCTATACCGTACGGTGAAATCGGACGAGGTTCTACATCCTCAGGTGTCGGCGTGATAACACCATCTCCGTATATTGCGCCACCTGTCGAAGAAAAAATAAATTTTTTCACACCATATTTCACCGATTTTTCAAGCAGAACTAGTGTTCCAATAATATTTGTTTGAGCATCTTTCGAAGGTTCCTTAACAGAAACACTCACACTTGCCTGAGCCGCCAGATGAAAAACGTAATCGAACTTGTGCAACTGGAAAACTCTCTCCATCATCTCAGAATCTTGAACACTCTGCTGATAAAAAAGAGCGGCTCTGTTCATATTATCCACTTTTCCAGTTGAAAGATTATCTACAACAACGATCTTATGACCTTGTTGCAACAACGCATCAACCAGGTGAGATCCTATAAATCCTGCCCCACCCGTTACAAGGATATTTGACATTTTTCAATCACCCTCTTCTTCTTCTTCCTCTTCCTTCTCACCTTTTTCGATCACTGCCAAGTCCTCCAAAACTTCTTTAGGAAGCTCCGGTGCATTTACAAGCATTCTGCTTTCCTTTATGAATTTCTCAAGTTCCTCTGCCATTGACTTATCAAAGTTAATTGTTAGTCTATAAAATTCTTTTATCCTCTCCCTGGTTCTAGCTGTTAAATAATGGGATAAATGACGAGCTATCTTATCCCCTGCATCCATGGAGACACCCAGTACATAATGGAAAAAGTTTCTCACTCTAGTTTGAAGAACAAGCATCATTCGAGCTTTTCTTTTTCCTTTGTTCGTGAGGGTTATTAAACCATATTTCTCATAGTCCACATACCCTAAGTCTGCAAGCCTTCGAACAGCGTTTGTAACGCTTGGAAAAGTAACCCCTACCTTTCTTGCGACAGTGCTTATTCGTGCCGCCGGTTGTTTTTGTTGGATTTCGTAGATCACAACCAAATAATCCTCCAAAGTTGGTGTGAGAACTTTTTTCCTACCTCTTGGCATTCTTCCTACCTCCCTTTAAAATCATCGTAAAATGTTCTAACTTTCTTTATGTCTTGCCAGGTTAGATCTTTCGGTGATCCTTTCTCCTTGGATGGGTTTCTTAGCAAATAACTTGGATGAAACATTGGAAAGAGTTTTTTTCCGCCTTTCCATTCTATTTCCTTACCTCTATATTCAGTGATTGAAACATTTTGACCGAGGAAAAAGGAAAGTGCTGTACTTCCCAGCGGAACTATGTAAATTGGATCAACTATCATTATCTGAGCATACAAGAAGTGTCCGCAAGCCTTTTGTTCCTCAACGGTTGGTACTCGGTTTTCCGGAGGCCTACATTTCACAACATTACATATGTATACATCCTCACGTTTCAGTTGGACAGATTCAAGAATCTTGGTTAGCAATTGACCTGCTTTACCCACAAAAGGACGGCCCGTCTTATCTTCCTCTTCGCCTGGACCCTCACCGACAAACATTATTGGGGCAAAAAGATCACCTTCTCCAACAACAACGTTAATTCGCTTCTCATACAACGGACAAGCCGTGCACTTTTCTATGCGTTCTGAGACTATTTTCATCAGTTCCTCCCTAGTCACGAAAATTCCCTCCAAAAGTTCGTCAAAAACTATGTTTCAAGATAATAGTTTTTTTAAATTATACCATAACACTATACTCATATTTTAGTCTTGTGAAATATCGCAAAAGTTCAAAGATCGGAAAAATCTTTTTCAATCTTTGTTGTTGCTTTTACTATTTATTCAAGTGAAGGTGGGGTTAAACTCTCTACATTTATTCTACCTGCTGATTTCCAATTGCGTCCCTTATTTTCTCTAAAAGTC
>JBEPZZ010000015.1:10121-34460 GCA_041640575.1 Pseudothermotoga sp.
ATCAATATCATGATAACCATAGAGTCTACCAGCATCTCTGTTCAAATAGTATCTGAGGACCTTTTGATACACTCTTTGCATCGTATCTCTTCTGCAATAAACCCACAGGCCCCATGGAAGACTACCAACCAAAACTGAGATATCAAGCGGATACATCAAAAAATCGATACAAACAAGAAATTCATCATCGTCATCACATTCAACCAAAGCGATCTTAGGATCTGGGCCAAAGATCTTCAGATTACCAAGATGAAAAATAAAGCGATGAAAATTCTTTAATTTGCCTGAAAATACGACAGTCAGTACCTCCTCAAGCGGGCGATTTTTAAGAAACTTGGAAAGGTAAAATAGCTCTTCTTCTTTTGCTGCCTTCAAGAAACCTGTGTCGGTCACTAAAGCAACAGCAAAAGCAATAAGAATGTCCTCATCCAACTTTTCTTCACCAGAAAGGTCATATAAATTCATCACATTTGCTGTTCTTAATCTTACATGCGCGAAAACAGCTTTACTCACAAAATCATCATCGTTTGTTTTATGATGATCGTATATGCTGTAATTGAAAACCAAAAATGGCAATTTCTTTGGGTCTGACGTATCATAGATGTTGAACCCAACTACTCTGGGTGGAATGGTATTTTTAACACCGAGTTTTTTCATCAGATTTCGAACTGTTGAATCTGGTTCTGGAATGTAAATTCCTCCACCAAAAATCCTGTATCCCCAGTAAGCACTGGCAAAACCATCGGCATCAGCTCGAATATGAGTGATATGTACAATGGGGGTTTTACCAGAGTGCTGTCTGATCCGGATTCACCCTCTTTTTCTTTATTTTTTTCAATTTCTCGCTACTTACAACCCTTAAACGATCTTCAAGTTCACTTTTTGAGGCAATAACGTCCAGAATTTCTCTTGCTCTTTGAACGACTTCCAAAGGTAGACCAGCTATAGCTGCAACATCTATTCCATAACTCTTATCTGCAACCCCGTCAACAACTTTGTGAAGGAAAATAACTTGTGACCCTTCTTCAGTGACTTCAATGGTTTTGTTAGCAACTCCTTCATAAAGATTTGCAAGCTCAGTTAGTTCAGTGAAGTGAGTAGCAAAAACACACTTGCACCCTATTTTTGTGTGAAGATATTCCGAGATTGCCCAGGCTATACTTATTCCATCAAAGGTACTCGTTCCGCGGCCAACTTCGTCCAGAAGGACAAGACTGTCTCTCGTTGCCTGATGAATTATCTTCGCAATCTCATTCATTTCGGTTAAGAAAGTACTCCTACCAGTTGTTATGTCATCTCTGACTCCCATCTTTACGAAGATTCTGTCAAAGATTGGTAATATAGCTTCTGCCGCCGGAACAAAACTTCCAATCTGTGCCATTAAAGAAACTAATCCAATTTGCCTGACAAAAGTTGATTTTCCACTCATGTTCGGCCCTGTTAAAATCACGAAACTTTCTTGCTCAGACAAGGTTATATCATTTGGCACAAAGTTCTCCGTAAACTTTTCAGCAATTGGATGCCGACTCTTTACAAGAACAACGTTCCTTTCGTTGCTGAACCTCGGTCGAGAATACTTGTTCAAACTGGCTGCATATGCCAAACTTTGTAGGACATCTATCTTCGATATGAAGTCCGCAAGAACGACAATCTTTTCAAGCTCGCTAAGGGCCTTCTGACAAAGACTCTCAAACAGTTCTTTCTCTCGTTTTTCGAGAAGTTCTTTTGAGTGGAGAATTTTCTCCTCAAATTTTTTGAGTTCCTCAGTCACGAACCTTTCAGCATTGACAAGTGTTTGACGGCGGATGTAATTCTGTGGAACTTTCGAAAGGTGAGATTTTGTGACTTCAATGTAGTAGCCAAAAACGCTGTTGTAACCTACTCTAAGATTTGGGATGGCAGTTTTGACTCTTTCTTGGTGCTCATACTGCTCTAAGAATTTTTCCGAATGATATACAAGTTCTTTCAGTTCATCAAGTTGTTTATCATAACCTTGACGTATCACTTGCCCTTCTCCAACAACATTCGAAGGTTCATCTTCAAGGGCTTTTGAAAGTTCTTCACAGAGATTACTAAGACAATCCAGGTTTTCAGCATCTGAAAATGCCTCGTTTGTAAGGAGAAGTTCTCTTATTCTTGGACAAACCTCTAAGGTTGATTTAAGTGCCACTAAATCTTTTGGCAAAACTTTGTTATATCGCAACCTACTGGCAATTCTGTGAAGATCCCTAACTGCGCTAAGATATTCTCTTAGTTCATTCAAAAGTATTTGATCTTCAACAAAAGCTTGAACTTTTTCAAGACGAGCTGAAATCTCCCTTAGATCTCTTAGAGGTTGAAGAATCCAAGTCTTTAAAAGCCTTGATCCCATGGCTGTTTTAGTGTAATTTAGAACATCAAACAAGCTCTTTCCTTTTGGCTCAATCAAATTCAAATGTTCTATCGTTGTTGAATCCAAGATCACAAACTTTTCTTCTCTGATGAGTTTTGGAGGCTTTAGCATAATCTCTTCTGCCATCATGGTATAGCGAAGATATCTAATCGCAGCAGCATAAGCTTTGAGACTTTCACCAAGTTCTAAATGATCGATAGTAACGACTTTGAATGCTTTTGCGACATCTTGAGCCGCATTGTACGGGCTAAGATGCCAATCTTGAAGTTGTTCAACAAGCACGCCGGAGATGCCATCAAAAGTTGGTTTCAGGGAAGAATCACAAAGTATTTGCGTAGCTTTTAAAGATTTGATAAAATCAACCGTTGCGTCAAGATTTTCAAAGCTGGCCACCAAACTATCGCCGGTGGAAACATCTACCACTGCAAGATGGTATTTTTCTGCATCTTTGACAATGACAACCAAGTAGTTATTTGAATCACTTTCCAGCAATTCATCTTCAATCAAAGTCCCTGGAGTGACAATTCTTGTTACTTCACGTCTGACCAGACCTTTTGCTGTGGCAGGGTCCTCCATTTGATCACATATAGCTACTTTATATCCAAGTTGAACGAGTCTTTTCAGGTAAGAATTTAAGGCATGATAAGGGACACCTGCCATTGGTGCCCCTTGTCGTTGAGTTAAGACAAGATCCAACGCTTTTGAAACGATTTGGGCATCTTCGAAGAATGCTTCATAAAAATCACCCAAGCGAAACAAAAGTATCGCGTCTTTGTACTGAGATTTAATCTTTAAATACTGCTGCATCATTGGGGTGAGTTTCAAGAGAACTCACCTTCTTTTTGGCTCAATTACTTTATCCACAAGACCGTAGTTAAGTGCTTCGTATGCATCCATGAAGAAATCTCTGTCTGTATCCTTCTCAATTCGTTCGATGGGTTGACCTGTTTTTTCACTAAGGATGGTGTTAATCAAATTCTTTATTCTTAAAAGCTCCTTTGTAATTATTTCAACATCTCTGACTGGGCCTTCGGCACCACCGAGAGGTTGATGCAACATTATTCTAGAGCTTGGGAGAGCATAACGCTTACCCTTAGTCCCGCTTGCCAAAAGAACTGCGGCCATGGAAGCTGCTTGCCCAACACATATGGTAACAACATCGCACTTCACATATTGCATCGTGTCATAAATCGCCAGACCGGCTGTTACTGAACCACCCGGGCTGTTTATATAAAGCTGAATGTCTTTGTCTGGATCTTCAGCTTCAAGGAATAGAAGCTGCGCAACCACAAGGTTTGCCGTATGATCGTCAATTGGATACCCAAGGAAAACTATTCTATCTTTCAGCAGCCTGGAATAAATGTCGTAGGCTCTTTCATATCGCCCGGTGGTTTCAACAACCATCGGGATCAATTGATCACGCTCAATTTTGTGCATTCTCTTTCGCCTCCTCACCCATCTGATTCGGGTGAACCTCGGTTATCTTTGCTTTACTCAAAATTATCTCTCCAACCTTTGTTCTTAAAAGATTCCATTCAACCTCTTCCTTTAGATCTGTTCGATTCTTCAACAGAGATTTAGCTCTTTCCACAGATATACCCCAACTTGGAGCTAAAACTTCTGCTTGAGCAAGGATTTCTTCTTCTGTAACTGACAAACTGTGCTCGTTCACCACTTTTTGAATAGCATAAGTCCTCTTTAAATCAGCAATGTAGAACTGTCTTAAAGCTTGCTTAAATTTCTCAGTATCACCATATTCTTTCAGTAATCTTTGATACTCAGCGGGATCTTTCTTAATTTTTTCAAAGGCAGATTGAACAAGTTCGTCAAGAGTATGATCGGATATTATTAATTCTGCGGCGTTCGTCAATGCATCAACTGCTTGGTTTACGAGAAATTCTTTCACATCATGCTCATAAATCTCGCTCCCCTCTTTTTCGATAACCTTTTTCAATTGATCCAAGGTTTCGTATTCTGTACTCACCATTTTTGCAAGCTCATCAGAAATTTCTGGCAAAGTTCTTTTGTTGACCTGAACTATTTCGATTTTATAGTGATAGACGTTCCCTTCGCCGAAATCCTTATTGAATTCGACAATATCTCCAGCCTTTTTCCCAATAACTTCTGTGACGACTGGTCTGTCATCATCTTGGTGAAGGACATATTCGGTTTCTTTTTGATCAACCAAGACTTTCCCATCTTTTGTTATAGTCATTTTGACACGTACTAAGTCTTCGTATTCTGCTGGTCCGTCTTTCGGTTCAACTATAGCGTGAATTTGCTGAAGATCCTTAAGCTTTTGTTCAATATACCTCGCAACTATGTAATCTTTTTCTGGTTTTTTCAACTCTATTTCTTCGAAGGGTTTAAGTACAACCTCTGGGATTTTGTGTATTTCGATACTCAACTTAGCACTTTGCCCAGAAAGATCGAAATCAACTAGGATTGGTGGAAGAATAGTTTGTTCCCTTGAAAGTTCCTTCGCGACTTCGTGCCAAAGCAGGTCCAACATTTCAGATCTGATCGTCTCGGGATATCTCATTTCAACCAATCTTGAAGGAGCTTTACCTTTTCTGAAACCAGGGATTTCAACCCTCGAAGCCACAGATTTTACAGCCTTTTGTCGAACATCATCGGTTTCCGCTTCTGAAAAAATGTAGTCGATAACTAACACGTTTTTGTCTTGTGATTTTGTAGTTTTCTCCATAGTTATTTGACCTCCTTGATTTATATACATAAGTATATTACATCAAAAAAGCGCCTCCGTTGAGAGGCGCAGTTGAATTTAAATCTGGCTGGGAGGGGAGGACTCGAACCTCCACTGGCGGATCCAGAGTCCGCTGTCCTACCTTTAGACGACCTCCCATTGCCATAAAATTATAGCATCATGGGGGATGACGGTCAAGATTTCCTAAAAACAAGATGACTTTTTTAACTTCTGTGGTTCCCGGCGGTGGATACTGATCAGTCACAACACCGGTTCCATGGATTTCAACGTCGTTAAAACCCAGATTGTTCAAAATAGCTATGGCATCTCTTAGGGTAAGCCCCTTCATATCTGGCATTACGCCTTTTGGAAAACTTATATTATGCTCTTTCGACAAACTCAGGATCCTTTTTACTATTTTTGCAAAAATTGGTGCAGCAACTTCACCGGCTAGATATTGATCCGCCGAAGGTTCATCTAACCAAACTAAAATTGTGTACGTAGGATCAGGCTGAGGGAAAAAACCGACAAAAATTGAGTAATACTTTCCTTCACCTGCTGCAACTTTTTGCGCGGTCCCAGTTTTACCGGCTATTTTAATATTTGGTACTTGAGCTTTAACTCCTGTGCCTCGCTCAATAACTTGGGTGAGAATTTGGGAAATCTGCTCGGTGACCTCCTTACTTAAAAGAACTTTGCTTTCAGTTTCAGTGTTATCGACAATCGTTGGAGAAATATAAACTCCTTTGTTAGCTAAGGTATTAAAAGCCGCAATAAACTGTAATGGGGTCGTGCCAATCCCCTGACCTATGGAAACCATTGCAAAATCGATTTTTGACCAATTTTCAGGTTTACGCAGCACTCCAGGGACTTCACCTGCAAGTTGAATACCAGTACAACGCCCAAAGCCAAATTTTTCCAACCAAGTATAATATCCGTAATCACCGAGTTTTTCCTTCAACTGTCTTGCCAAAAGAATCGTCGCACTGTTGCAGGATACGACAAGAGCTTCGGTTAGATCCACGTGATTATGCACATACAAATCTCTCACGATTATGCTGACATCTTCGACTGGTTTGATCTTACCTTCACATTGAAAACTAGTCTGTAAGTTGACAACTTTTTCTTCAAGCGCAATTGCGTAGATAATTGGTTTCATCGCAGACCCAGGTTCGAAATATCCCAAAATTGTGTCGTTCCAATCTCTGGTGCTTACCATGGCTCGAACTTTGCCAGTTTTGGTTTCCAAAATTATCACACCACCGGAGAGTGCCTTATTTTTTTCGACAGCCGCAATTATCTCTTCATAAGCTATTCTCTGCAGGTCCAAATCGATTGTAAGCTTGACATCCTCGCCATCTTGTGGTTTTGTCACCGTGTCCAGCGTCAAAGAAAGAGTCAGAAATCCTTTATATCTTATTTTCAACCTACCATCACTCTTCTTTCTGAGTATCGAGTCCATTTTCTCTTCTATTCCACCGATACCCTTCCCATTTACAACCTTCCCTATAACCCTATTCATTCCATAATAGTCGAATCGATTTCTAACGGTTTCATATTCTATAGAAACGAATCTTAGCAGTTCTGTTGGAATTTTTGAGAGAAGTTCATCACGAACTCTTGATTGCCCAAGTTTTATAAATTTTTGGGAACTTGAAAGCAGCTCTTCGGGCGTGTATGAAAGCCCAAAATTGTTGATCAATAACCTTAGTTGTGGTTTCATACTGTCTTTGAAGTTTGACCTAAGGAAATTCACGTCCAGATAAGCGCCATAAACTACTTCATCATAGGCGCAAAGACGACCATGTGTGTCGAGAATTCTACCTCTAACGGCTGGAACTCGAAAAGTCCATGAAGGAACATACGAAAGGTTTGAACCTCGCAAAACAAGGTTCAAAATCATGATTGCCATGATGGCACATGCTGAGAAAAATATGAACTTTACTCGCGTACTGAGAAGCTTATTTCCCATCTTCTTGCATTCTTGCAATTTCGTATTTGGCGAGTAAAAGTGCCTGTAGCTCTTTCAACTGTTCTAGCTGTAAATTCATCTCACTGATGCGAGATTCAAGAACTTTGTTTTCCTGTGCTAATTTGGCTGAGTTGGTTGCAAGTCTAACCAGCGGCAAACCTAATACTGCCACGGCTGTGATGAACATGGTGAGTAATGCAATCCTTGGAAGGTTCGATACAAAGGTACGCGAAATTGTTCTGCTACTCCGCTTCGCTTGTGAATTTACAAGGGCCAAAACCCCTTCCTCCCTTCAAATCCGCTCCGCTATTCTCATTTTTGCGCTACGCGCTTTTGGATTACTCTCAACCTCCTGCAAACTCGGAACAATTGGCTTCTTAGTTAAAACTTTAAACCTCGGATCAGATCTAAACGCTTCTTTAACAAGTCGATCTTCCAAAGAATGAAATGAAATTACAGTTATCCTTCCTCCAACTTGTAACAAATCCGGAGCACCAGCCAGAAAAATTTTCAAGTTTTCAAGTTCATTATTCACAGCTATTCTTATTGCTTGAAAAACACGCGTTGCAAAGTGTCTCTTTCTACTTCGCTTCGCCTCAGGTGGAAGAGCCTTTGCAACAGCTCTTACCAACTGTTCCGTAGTTTCTATTGGTCTGTTCCTAACTATAAAACTTGCTATACGCCTAGCAAAACGTTTTTCTTCTCCATACTCGAAAATAATCCTACTTAGCTCTTTTTCATCCCACTCATTTACGATGTTGTAAGCCGTCAAAGGTTGTTTTCTGTTCATTCTCATGTCCAAAGGCCCATCTAACAAGAACGCAAAACCACGCTCGCTTTTACTAAGCTGCAGCGTGGACACGCCTAGATCCATCAGTATTCCGACAACTCTTTCAACTTTCAGAGTTTTCAAAATGTTTGGTGCATCAACATAGGAAGAATTAATGAGGTAAACTCTGCCAAGTCTTTCATACTCCGCTAGCCTTTGCTCCGCTATAGCCAGTGCTTCCTCGTCCAAATCCAAGCCTACAACTATACTGCCTTCTACATTTTTTAAAATAGCTTCAGCGTGGCCACCCAACCCAACGGTACAATCAAGAAAAACACCTTTTAGACCTGTAAAGCTCCGTAGAACTTCGTTTACCATGACTGGAAGATGTTGAATTTCCATAATAAAATCGCTCCGCTATGGATTCTGTTCAGATTATATTTCATCAGTTTGAAAATATGCAAACTAAAGATTCTCAAAAGAAATCGATTTCAAAGGCTCATCAATAGTGAAAAAACGAAGACAATTATAATGGTAATCTGATGTTTACAGGTTTAATATAAGTGTTTCTTTGTTACAAAGTACCAGAATAGTTTGTACTTGAACATAAAAAATCTATGGTCACAAGCAGTTTAAAAACCCAGGAAGGAATGACTTTGTGACAGCTTTTTAGTCTATACCAAATAAAACTTAATTCATGTTCTTCGAGGTGCACCGGCAACCATTTCAGTTTCATTTTCAACATCAGTATTGACTACCTTTCTATTTAAAAGGGGCTGCAAAACTCTTTCTAAAATACCTTGAACGTAAGCGATAAAAACACCGTAATTCACAATCGGCACCCCCGCTTCCCTAACTTGTCTGATTCGGCGCATCATTTCTTTTCGATTCAGCATACATGCACCACAATGAATCACCAGGGAATACTCTTCAAGGTTTTCTGGAAAATCTCCTCCACTAGTGATGTCAATTTTAAGGTTTTTATTTGTTTTTTGCTTTAGCCAGCGCGGAATTTTCACCATAGCTATATCATCATCTTCACGATGATGTGTGCAAGCTTCAGCTATTAATACCTTGTCGCCGTCTTTGAGCTTCTCAATAGCCTGTGTGCCTTCTACAAGTTCCTTAAGATCTCCTTTGTACCTTGCAAAGAGAATTGAAAAAGACGTAAGCGGTACATCTAAAGGAGTATCGGCGGCAACTTTATGAAATACTTGTGAATCAGTGATTACAAGTCGAGGCTTAACCTTTAAGGATTCCAGAGTTTGTTTCAACCTGTCTTCCTGGGTGACAACGGCCATTCCTCCAGCGTCAATTATTTCCCGTATGGTCTGTTGCTGCGGAAGTATAAGCCTGCCTTTCGGAGCAGATTTGTCAATTGGTACAACAAGTACAACAAAATCTCCGTACGAGATCAAATCTTTTACAATGTACACTTCTTCTTCCTCTTTTCGAGCCAATTCAACTATGGTTTTCTTAAGATCTTCTATTCCTTCACCAGTCGCTGCGGATACTTGAAGAACTGGTATCTGCCATTTTTGGCTGTAAAACGACATTGTTTCTTTAGATACCGGCGATATATCGCATTTGTTGAAGACCGCTACCGCTGGAATCTTTAATTGCTTGAAGGTGTTTAATAATTGTTCTTCCGTTTCATCAATCTTTTCAGTGATATCTAACACCAAAATAGCCAAATCGGTTTTCTGAAGAACCTGAAGAGTCCTCTTTTTCCTAAGTTCCCCTACTTCACCTTCATCATCGATACCCGCGGTATCTATGAAAACAACTGGGCCAAGAGGTAACAACTCCATTGCCTTATACACAGGATCAGTAGTAGTGCCTTTTACAGGTGAAACCAGAGCAACGTTTTGACCAGTTATGGCATTTATTAAACTGGATTTTCCAGCATTCCTTTTACCAAAAATGGCAATATGTAATCGTTCCGAAAGTGGCGTTTTATTAAGGCTCATTTTCTCACCCCTTGCTTATCAAACGTTTACTGGTTCTTTCTTTCGATAACCGTAATCGTTACTGACCAATAAACCCGCGCGGTTTATCAAGAGCTTGACACAGTTCGCACACGTTGTATCGTTTTCTAAGATGCATATCTTTCCAGGATAGAGTGAGTAATTGGGTCTATAGGGATTTGGTGTCATGTTTGGCATAATCACGTTTGCGCCCCACTTTAACCCCAGTTCTCTCCCAAATGGATCGATCGTTCCAAGTGCTGTTGTTGCTGGAATATTTGCCGTTGGAACTGCAATTCTTGCCAAAGCTATCATCTTTAGAGTAGTTTTCAAGTCACCACCTTTTGCGCTGGCAAGTGGGGTATCGGGATGTGGTATGAATGGACCTATACCAATCATGTCAGCGTCCAACTCTTTGAGAAAGGCTATATCCAGAGCTAGATCATAAGCTGTTTGATTGGGAAGACCAACCATACATCCGGCACCTGTTTCATAACCAAGTTCTTTCAAATAGAAAAGATGAGCCTTTCTGGTTTCAAAACTATCATTTGGATGCAAGGCTGCGTATAGTTCAGGATTTGCAGTTTCATGACGCATCAAGTACCTATCTGCTCCATGCTCTTTCCATATTCGGTATTCTTCGAAAGAACGTTCACCCAAGCTCAAAGTTATCGCGACACCTAACTTTTTGATTTCTTCAACAAGGTACGTAATGTCATCTTTTGTGTAGTAAAAATCTTCGCCAGATTGAAGAACTACGGTTTTTATTCCAAAACTTGCAATAAGATGAGCCCTTTGTATTATCTCTTCAAGGCTCATTCTGTATCTGTTTAGGTTTTTGTTGTCTCTCCTAAGGCCACAGTAAAGGCAGTTTTGAAAACAGTAATTGGAGAACTCTATTATTCCCCTTATGTAAACATGCTTACCAACATATTTTTCTCTAACTTCATTGGCAAACTCAAAGAGTGCCTGGTCATATTTATCTGTCGAAAGTATGTGCGCCACGTAGTCGATATCTATGGATTCAGAGTTGAATATTTTGTCTTTTTCGAGCATTTTTCATCACCTCGATTATTTGCTCTTCTGTCTGTTGGTCATTGAGGTTCTCACAAAACACGACATATCTTTCATCTTCGAAAACCACGCGACTCTCAGAGTACTTTTCTTCTCCATATCTAGCTATGCACGAAAATCTTTTGCCAACTTTTTCACATATCCAAATCTTGCAATTTTTTTCTAATGCAATTTTCGAAAACGTTCCCTCGATCAGCTCAAAGTCTAACATCTCGGTCACCGTTTTCTATTCTTTTGAGATATTTGAGAACCAGTTCCTTGTTGATTTCAAGCTTCTCAATTTCATCTGATATAAGCTTTTCCCCGATTTCCCTGGTCTCAGCCGTTGCATAATCAAGCAAGTATTCTTTTAAGGTGAACAACGCATTCGGTGTGCAGAATTTTTTGACAAAGCCAGGTATTGCAAATTCCATGAAATGTTGTCCCGTTCTTCCCATACGATAACAAGCCGTGCAGAATGATGGTATGTAACCATCTTTCAGCAAATCTTTTATGACTTCCTCTAGGCTTCTGTTGTCATTCAAGACAAACTGGCTTTTTCTGAGTTTCTCAGGATCTGACTCCGAATAAGAACCGATTCCTATGCTAGAACCTCCATCGATTTGAGAGACGCCAAGTTTCAAAACCTCTCTTCGAAGTTCTGCAGGTTCTCGAGCTGTAAGTATCATTCCAGTGTATGGCACGGCAAGCCTTATTATGGCCACAATCTTCTTGAAATCTTCATCATTCACAACGTATTTTGACTTAAAGTCAACGCCCAGCGCAGGTTCCAACCTTGGGAAGGAAATGGTATGCGGACCTACTCCAAATCTTTCTTCAAGGTGAATTGTGTGGTAAATGAGTCCCATCACTTCGAATTTCCAATCGTACAATCCAAACAAAGCACCTATGCCAACGTCGTCAATTCCAGCAAGCATAGCACGATCCAAGCCGTACAATCGCCAATTGTAATTAGATTTCGGGCCCTTTGGATGCAATTCTCTGTAAGCCTTGGGATGATAAGTTTCTTGGAAAATTTGGAATGTTCCTATACCAGCCGAACGTATTATCTTGTATCCTTCAATTGTTTGTGGAGCGGCGTTCACGTTTACCCTTCGTATCTCACCGTGCCCGAGCTTTGTTTCGTAAATTATCCTTATCGTTTCAGCTATGAATTCAGGACTGTATCTTGGATGCTCACCAAAAACTACTATAAGTCTTTTATGTCCTTTACTTACAAGGGCCAGAACCTCTTTCCTAAGTTCATCAAAAGTTAGGGTTTTTCTATAAATTTCCTTGTTGGAGGATCTGAATCCACAATAAACGCAGTCGTTTACACAATCGTTACCGATGTAAAGCGGAGCAAAAAGTACTATTCTGTTTCCGTAGATTCTTTTCTTTAAATCTCTTGCTGCCTCAAAAATTTCCTCTAGAAGTTCTTTTTCCTGCACGTTTAAGAGAGTAGCTACCTCTTCAGGTGAAAGCCTGTTTTTCTCAAGGGACTTTTGTATGATTGCTCTGACTTTACTTTTCTCGACTACAGCATTTTGTAACGTTTCATAAATCTTTTCCACATTTATGAAACTTTTGCTTTCAATCCTCTCTTTTAAGAAGACGTACATTAACGTCCCCCCTTATTTGATAATTGTGCTTTTCACTTTGACACTGGGGACCTGACCAAGCTTTCCAGTAAAGCTTCCAACTTCATCATTCGTTGCCTTAACCACAACAAAAATCACAGCAAAACCTTCCTCTTCGACAGGATAACCGACTCTGAGTTTGATCAAATTCGAGTATTGATGCAACAACTCGTTGACCTTGTTATACGCATCTTCTCTGTTCAGAACAAGGATGTTGATAGTGTAATAATGTTTCTCCACAGTTGCCACCTCCTAAAATAAAAACCCCTTCCTCAACATCGAGGAAGGGGAATAAATTGCTAAAAATTTGTCAGGAATTTATGGTTAAGAGATCATACCCCATCCTCGATGTCAGACCAAAAGGTCCTTCATCTCAGATTCATTTATATTATATCACAAATCAAAAGCTTTACAAGTTTGAAAATGAAAAACTTTTGACCTGAGGTTGTAGTTATCAAAAGGATCAGTGACCAAAACGTTAAAAACCTTGACAAAGTAAGTAGCTAAGGTATAGTATTTATTGTGAAAAATATCACGTGAAATGTTTCACAATATCGACCAAAAAGGTAGATGATAAGAAGATGATTGTTAAGGTTTGCATGGGAAGCTCATGTCATATGAAAGGTGCATACAAAGTTGTTGAAAAGCTCAAGAAAATCCCAAATGTTAAGCTCTACGGAGCTCTGTGCATGGGTAATTGTCTGAATGGCGTGAACATAGAAATTGATGGAAAAATCTATCCCAGCATTACAGAAGAAAATGTTGAAGAAGTTATTAAGAAAGCCTTGGAAAAGAGTGAGAGCAATGCGTAATGACCAATACATAGTTTCGGTGGATGCAAACTGCAAGTACTGCTATAAATGTCTTAGAAATTGTTTCGTGAAATCCATAAAATTCGAAAACGAGAAATCGAAAATCGTTGACGAAGATTGCATACTTTGTGCTGACTGCATTGAAACGTGCCCACAAAAAGCCAAAACCTACAGGAAGGATGCTGAGAGGATAAGCAACTTTCTAAACCGACCTTTCATGGTTTCTATTGCTCCCTCCTTTTACGCGCATTTCGATCAACCCTTCAAAGTCCTCTCATATTTGAAGTCACTTGGCGCAGTTTATATAAATGAAACTGCCGTTGGTGCAGAAATTGTCTCATTTAAATACGCTCAGATTTTTGAAAGATCTTCCGGCCCGGTTATTTCGACAGCTTGCCCCGCCGTTGTGTATTATGTAGAAAGATACCAACCAAATATAATTCCCTATCTTGCAGATGTTCTGTCACCGGCTGCAGCTCACCTTGAGTTCATGAAATCTTATTTTGGAAATTTTCCGGCTCTTTTCATCGGTCCATGTATAGCAAAGAAGAAGGAACTTGAAGGCTTATACGATGTGGTCTTGACCTTCGAAGAACTAGACGAGTATATGAAAAACTTACATGTTAATCTTTCAACTTTCAAGGATGTTTTCCCCGACCCACCCTATGCAGCTAAAGCTGCTTTCTATCCAGTTACAGAGGGAATAAATTTCAGTATGAACCGCGGTTTTCAAGATAGTATTGCCATATCTGGGATTCGAAACATTGCGGAATTTCTTAAGCATCTGGATAGCTCCTCAAAAATGTTCGTGGAACTTTCCGCATGTGATAACAGTTGCATCAATGGTCCAGCAATTAGAAAAGATTTGAGCGTCTTGCAAAAAAAAGCAAGAATAATGAACGCTAGAAATGAGCTAGCAAAAAATTCAAAGAGGAATGTAACTATACCCTTGGACTTAAAAATTTCGAGATCTTTTGAGGATAAGTACAAGAAGATTGTCCACAGTGAGGAAGCAATCAAAGAAGTGTTGATATCTATAGGTAAAACGGACTCGTCCAAAGAGCTCAACTGCAGTGCATGTGGTTACAACACTTGTCGTGAGAAAGCTATAGCAGTTTTGGAAGGTAGAGCCGAGAAAGAGATGTGCATCACATACCTCATTGAGAAAGTTTCGAGCGTAAGTAACAAATTGGTAGAAGAATCTCCAAACATCATCTTTATTCACAATGAAGAGAAGATATTGTACAAGAATCGCATGGCTAGAAAATATTTCCTGAATTTTTCGGAAA
Organism: Pseudothermotoga sp.; assembly: GCA_041640575.1. GTDB lineage: Bacteria > Thermotogota > Thermotogae > Thermotogales > DSM-5069 > Pseudothermotoga. Next base: position 24,723 of record JBEPZZ010000015.1, read on the forward strand.
GCCAAGTGATGCAACTGATAAGAGAAATCGAAAAAAAGAAACTAGACAGATTGAACATAGAGTTGTTTGGAAGATACGTCAATTTCTATTGCAAAGTCTTTGAACTTCCAGAGAAAAGCGGTAACGTGGTTATCCTGGTGGACATAACAAAGGAAAACAAACAAGAACAAGAAATATTGAAAATCAAGAATGAATCAATAAAAAGAATAGAAGAGGTCTTGGAAAAGCAAATGCTACTTGCTCAAGAAATCGCAAGTTTACTTGGTGAATCGATAGCAGAAGCAAAAAGCAGATTCGAGGAATTCAAGAAAGTAATGGAGGAATCCAATGATAACCTGTGAGATTCACTACGCTCAAAAGAACAAGTTCGGTGAGCTTGTATGTGGCGATTCTATTAGGTATAAACATGACGAAAACAAAATGGTCGTAAGCGTTTCAGATGGACTCGGAAGCGGTGTGAAGGCCAATATTCTTGCTACTTTGACTTCGACGATTGCTACAACAATGGTTTTCAACGACGTCAGCATCGAGGACACTTTTAGATCCATTCTCAAGACTCTTCCAGTTTGTAAAGTACGCGGCATTAGTTACTCCACATTGGCAACCTGCAAAATTGATTACAACAAGAAAAAATGTACTATTTTTGAGTACGAATTTCCGCTCGTTCTCATCTACAAAGATTCCGAATTACTAAATATTCCTAAGAAGAGTTTCTACATAGAAGGTAAGAAACTTTCCTCCAGTGAATTTGATATAGACACAAACTTTTCAATCTTCCTAATGACAGATGGAATCACGCAGGCAGGCATGGGAACAGACAGGTTTCCACTGGGACTTGGAATTGAAAACGTCAAAAAGGATCTGGACAATCTTCTGAAAAGCAAAGTTGAGCACAAAAGCATTGCAGAGTATTTTGTTAAACTTGCCGAAAAACTGGACAAAGGCACAAAAGGAGACGATGCAACTGTTATAGCGCTGAAAATTAGAGAAAAAAGAGTGGTAAACATAATGGTTGGGCCTCCCGAAAAAAAGGAAAATGACCTGATAGTTGTAAACAAGCTGTTGAGTTCTCAAGGGAAAAAGATAGTTTGTGGAGGCACAACCGGCAAAATCGTTGAAAAAATTCTGGGTAAACAAATAGAAATAGACATTCAAAGTATATACGAAGATTCTCCACCAGTTGGAAAGATAGAGGGAATAGATTTGGTAACCGAAGGTATAATTACACTCACTCAAATTTTCAGATACTTCAACAATCAAACCAAGGATGTAGGTTACAGTGCAAGACTTGTGATTCAAGAACTTGAAAACGCAGATGTAATCAACTTCTTAGTCGGACGCGCCATAAACCCTGCTCATCAAAATCCTCTTTTCACACACGATATTTCTTTGAAATTTAGACTGATACATGATTTGTCCCAAAAATTAACCGATCTTGGGAAGATTGTGAACATTGAATATTACTGAATATGCGGAGGTGCTAAGATGGCTTTGACAAGGAGCTTCGAAAAGGTTGAACAGATCATCAAAAAACACGGGCACAAGAAGGAAAACCTTGTGAAAATTCTTCTGGACGTGCAAAAAGAATACAGACACATTCCAAAGGATGTTGTCAACTACATTGGTGTTGCACTTGGAATCCCACCGGCAAAGATCTATGGAGTAACCACATTCTACGCTCAATTCTCACTCAAACCAAAAGGAAAATACACCATCCTAGTGTGTGATGGTACAGCATGTCACATGGAAGGTTCTATGTCGGTAATAAAAGCTATCGAAGAAGAACTAGGTATCAAACCCGGTGAAGTTACCCAAGATCTTAATTTCAGCATTGACAAAGTAGGTTGCCTTGGAGCTTGCGCACTAGCACCGGCGATGGTTATAAATGGTGAGGTCTATGGAAATCTCAACGCTGAAAGGACGAAAGAAATAATAAAAAGATACAAAGAAAGAAAGGATGATCTGAATGTTTAGGAGTCCAGCTGATGTTTTTGCCAAAATAGAAGAACTGAGAAAGATTAGAGAGGAAAGACTCAGCAGGCCATCCATTTACGTTTGTATCGGAACAGGATGTACCGCAAATGGTTCGAGAAAGGTCTACGACAAATTCGTTCAAGTTATTAAGGAGAAAAATCTCGGTTTCAACATAATACAGGATGCACATGATGACGTTAGAAGAACTGGTTGCTGTGGACTTTGTTCACTTGGTCCACTCGTGAAAATAATGCCACAAGGATACATGTATTCCCGAGTTAAGGTCGAAGATGTTGAAGAAATTGTTGAAAGAACGCTTGTAAAAGGTGAAATAATCGAAAGACTTCTCATCAAAGATCCAATAACTGATAGAAGAGTGGAAAAATTAGAAGATGCAAAGTTTTTCAAGAACCAAACATTTTACATAATGGATGCCATAGGAACAAGCGAGTGTGAAAGCTTTGAAGATTACATGGCAAGAGGTGGGTATTCATCACTTGCAAAGGTTCTTTCATCAATGAAAAGAGAAGATGTAATCAACGAAATAAAGAAAAGCGGATTAAGAGGTAGAGGTGGAGGCGGATTTCCAACTGGGCTTAAGTGGGAATATACTTATAACGCCAAGGGAGATAAAAAATTCATCGTTTGCAATGCCGATGAAGGCGATCCTGGTGCGTTCATGAACAGAACACTTCTTGAAAGAGACCCACATTTGGTTCTTGAAGGTATGATCATAGCAGCATACACAGTTGGCGCTCAAAAGGGATATGCATATATAAGAGCGGAGTACCCAATTGCTGTACAAATGTTCAACAAAGCCATCGAAGATGCAAAAAGACACGGGCTTTTGGGTGAGAATATCCTAGGTACGGGTTTCTCATTTGATTTAGAAGTTAAAGAAGGAGCTGGGGCATTTGTTTGTGGTGAAGAAACAGCTCTTCTTGCTTCCATTGAAGGTAGAAGAGGCGTTCCAAGGCCAAGGCCTCCGTTTCCAGCAGTCTCAGGCTTGTGGAATTATCCAACGCTTATAAACAACGTCGAAACATATGGTAATGTTCCAAGGATAATTAGAGATGGTGCTGAAAAGTTCAGAAAAAACGGTGTTGAAAAGTCTCCTGGTACAAAAATGTTCTCCGTTACAGGTCCTCTGAAGCTCACCGGTATTATCGAAATACCATTTGGAACGACTTTAAGATACATCTTTGAAAACATCTGTGGTGGAACATCAAATGGTCTTAAGCTTAAAGCCGTGCAAATCGGTGGTCCCTCAGGTGCTTGTTTGCCGGAGGAATTCTTTGACTTACCCCTCGATTATGATACTTTAAGATCCATCGACGCAATGGTCGGTTCCGGCGGTATTGTCGCTATAACAGAAGACAGATGTATGGTCGAGGTTGCAAGATTTTTCCTTGATTTTACAAGAAGAGAATCCTGTGGTAAGTGCGTACCATGCCGAGAAGGCACAATGCAAGCTTATAGAATACTTGAGAAGTTTACGCAAGGTAAGGCAACTCAGACGGATCTCGAGAATCTAGATGTTCTTGCAAAGGTCATTAAAACCGCCTCACTGTGTGGTCTTGGTAAGACCGCGCCAAATCCTATTCTGAGCACGTTGAAGTACTTCAAAGGAGAATATCTTGCACACATTGAAGGAAGTTGTCCAAGCGGAATGTGTTCGGCATTCCAGAAATATGTCATAAGACCTGAACTTTGTAAAAGTTGCAGTTTGTGTGCAAGGTCTTGCCCACAGGGCGCTATAACTGGTGAAAGAGGTAAACCTTACGTGATTGACCAAGAAAAGTGTGTCAAATGTGGTATATGTGTCACAAAATGCAAGTTCAAAGCTATTGAACTTGTTAGTTGACTCGGAGGTGTAGAAAAATGAAAATAACAGTCAATGGAAGAGAGATAACGGTCAGCAACAATGCACGAAACTTGCTCGAAGCTCTGAGAGAAGTTGGAATTGAGATACCAAACCTTTGTTATCTATCAGAAGCATCGATCTTTGGGGCTTGCCGAATGTGCTTGGTTGAAGTCGATGGAAATATTGTTACTTCATGTACGACTCCCTTAAAAGAAGGTATGGTTGTTAGAACGCATACCCCAGAAATTTATGAACTTAGAAGAAGTATTCTCGAACTAATACTCGCCTCACACAACAGAGACTGCACAACTTGCGAGCGAAATGGAAATTGTAAATTGCAAAAATATGCCGAAGAATTTGGAATCAGAGAGGTACGCTTTGAAAAAGTCTCCAAAAACAATATCATTGATTATTCGTCACCTATAATAAGAGACAACTCAAAATGTATACTGTGTGGGGACTGCGTTAGAGCCTGTGAAGAGATTCAGCAAGTTGCTGCTATTGATTTTGCATATAGAGGTTTCGAAGCACAGGTCGTACCGTCGTTTGAGGAAAAACTAGGAAATACTGAGTGTGTTTTCTGTGGCCAATGTGCTGCGTATTGTCCGACTGGCGCACTCACTTTTAGAAACGATCTTGACAATGTTTACAAGGCACTCAAAGCTGGCAAATACGTAATTGCAATGATAGCACCAGCAATAAGGTCAGCAATACAAGAAGAATTCAGCCTTGGAGATGACTATGTAACTGCAGGTAGGTTAGTAGCTATTCTGAAGATGATTGGATTCAGAAAGGTATTTGATGTCTCCTTTGCAGCAGATCTCGTTGCCTACGAAGAAGCACACGAGTTTATTGAAAGAATCGAAAAGAATGAAAGACTTCCTCAATTTACATCTTGCTGCCCAGGTTGGGTAAAATTTGCAGAGCAGTTCTATCCTGAATACTTGCCGCATCTTTCGAGTGTAAAATCGCCCCAGGAAGCTCTTGGTACAGTTATCAAAAAATATTATGCGAAAGAGATTGGTGTGAAACCAGAAGAGATCTACTTGGTTTCCATAATGCCGTGCACTGCTAAAAAATTTGAGGCGGAAAGAGAAGAACACAGTGGCATCGTCGATACCGTACTCACGACAAGAGAACTTGCTCTTCTGATTAAGTCAACAGGTATAGATATTAAAAATGTTGAACCGCTACCGTTTGATAGGCCATACGGATTGTCTTCACAAGGTGGAATTAGTTTTGGTAAAGTCGGTGGAGTACTTGGGAGCGTTGTTAATGTTATTGAGAGCAAAGGAATAGTCAAAAGCGTTACACAAGAGCAACTCGAAAAGTTTATAAGCATGACAACGGTTGAATTAAACAACGGCAGAAAAATTTATGGTATCGCTGTATCTGGACTTGGAAACACAAGAAAAGTAATTGAGAAGATAAATAACGGTGAACTGAAAGCAGATATTGTCGAAATTATGGCCTGTAATTACGGTTGTATTGGTGGAGGAGGACAACCGTATCCAAACGATTCAAGAACTAGAGAATACAGAGCTAGGCTGCACAGAGAAATAGTTGGTACCGATGTTCTAATATCACCAACAGAAAACTATCATATGCTAGAACTGTACAACAAATATCTCAAATATCCTCTCAGTCATGAAGCTCATGAAACACTTCACACAACTTACAAACACAGAAGAAGAGTAACAGATACAGAAATTGATATACTGCCACTTCCTGTCGAGGAAGAGGAGAAAATAGCGGTCAAAGTCTGTCTTGGGACATCCTGTTACATGAAGGGTTCATACGATCTTTTAAACGATATCATAGCTCTTGCAGACAAACAAGAGTGGGCAAAAAATCTTGAAGTGAAGGGAACTTTCTGTTTTGAAAATTGCGGTAAAGCACCAAACGTAATGGTTGAAGATACGCTTATTAGCCAAGCTGATTTAAACAAAGTCATCGAGGTAATAAAGCAAGTTAACAAAACCAAGAAGCAGCGTGTATAAATCTCTCGTAGAACGAGCGCCAGCCTTGGGGTTAATCCCCAAGGCATCATCTTACAATTCAACAGGAGTGTGATTATGATATACATACCATTTGTTGTCTTAGAAAGGCTCAAAGAGTATAGAAAAATTCTAATCACTTTGGATTCAGAGTATGTAACATCAGAAGAAATAGCCAAACTCGCAGGTGTGAGTAGTGATCTGGTTAGGCGAGACTTCATGTATTTGAATATAGATGGACAAAGAAAAAGAGGATACAACAGAGTGGCGCTCCTTACAGAACTAGATGAAACTTTTGCCGTAAGAAGAAATCTGAACATAATAATAGTCGGTGCCGGTAGACTGGGTCAGGCGCTTGCTTCTTACAGTGGCTTTTCCTCTTGTGGGGCAAGAATTGTAGCCATTTTCGACAACGATCCTCAAAAAATAGGAAGTTTTGTTGGAGACTTGGCAATTTTGGAGATGAAACAAAGTATCTTAACACGAGTTATAAACCGTTTTTCAGTTTCAATTGCTGCAATATGTGTTCCGGTGCAAAGTGCGCAAGAAGTTGCGAATCAGCTTGTTAAAGTTGGAATAAAAGGCATCTGGAATTTCGCACCTGTTAAGTTAATCGTCCCGGAAGATGTTATAGTTGTCGACGTGGATATTACCAGTTCACTGCTTACACTGAAAAGATTATTAGAAAACAGTGAGAAATCTTCTGCTCTTAAGCGAAAATAGGCTATTAAAATCGTAGGAGTAATCATCTTTGAGGCTCATATTTTTCAATTACCGAAAGAATATGCTGTTCTATCTTAAGAAAGTCAGCACTGGAAATTTTGTGAAAGACCGTGTCAACCTTTATTTCGTCAACGATTGTAGAGGGAGAACCAGCCAGCAGATATATTTTTTTCGCTAGGGTAACGGCCTCTCTGACATCATGAGTTACAATTATATAAGTGGTTTTCAGATCCTTGAAAACAGCTGATAACTCGTCGATTAGCTTCACTTTTGTCAGTAAATCGAGACTCTGAAATGGTTCATCAAGCAACAGCAATTCTGGTTGATAAGCCAAAGCCCTTGCAAGGTTCACCCTTTGTTTCATCCCACCACTCAGCTGACTTGGTTTGTACGAAGCGAAATCGCCTAGTTTAACCAAACACAGAACATCGTCAATCACTTTCTTATTTTCACAAACAAAATTCAAGTTCTCATAAACTGTTTTCCAAGCAATAAGACGATCCTCTTGAAACACATAACCTATCTTAGTGTAATTCCTATTTATCTGACCATTTGTTGGGTTTTCCAAACCTGCTATTAATCTTAAAAGGGTTGTTTTGCCGCAACCGGATTTTCCCACTATCGCAATCGACTCACCGTTGTATACAGTTAAATTTATTCTTTCCAAGACTCTTAATTTTCCAAAATTCTTCGATACGTTATTCAGCTCAACGAGTTTTTCCATAAAATTGCTTCTCCCAAAGCCACGAAAATAAAAATTCAAGGCCGAGTCCTACCATAACCGCGCTCAGCGTAAGCGCAAAAACTCTCGGTGTGTTTATAAAGAACTTCGCTTCTTGAATTCTTGTTCCCAGTCCTGTTCCTCCAAGTAGATACTCTGCAACAATTGCGGATTTCCACATCGTACCAATACTTACATTTATCGCAGAAATCAGGAAGGGCAAAAGTGATCCAATGTAAATAGTTCTAAAGACTTTTCTTTTTGCAACTTTGTATACCTTGGACATTTCAACAAGCTTAACGTCAACAGACCTTACTCCTTCAGCAACGTTGAACATGATTCCCGGCAGCAAAGTCACAAAAACTATAAAAAGAACACTTCTCCACCCTACACCCCAAAGAAACAAAACTGTAGAAAGCCAAGACACAATTGGAACAGACCTCAAAATCATAGCAAATGGTTTGAACAGCAGATTAAACCATTTGAAAACTCCCATGAGAAAGCCCAGAAATGTTCCAACCAGTAAAGACAGCAACAATCCCAAAATTGCTTTTGCAAAGGTACCAAGTAATGAGACGAAAAGCTCCCCAGTTCTTGCAAGACTCCATATTTCTTTCAGCACAACATATGGACCTGGAAAGATCAATGGGGAGCGTATCAAAAGATTTGAAACTAAAAACCAGATAAGTACAAACGTCAAAAACCCAAGTAGAAACCATTTAATAGGCGAAGAAATTGTCATCTGGTACCTCGCTAAGAACAGACGGTTCTATTTCCTTAACTATTTGTAGATACTTCAAAACTGCCTCTTTAGATTGCTTAGCAGATCTATATTCGTATTTTGTCCTTGTAAGGGACTCCAAAAGCGTATTTGTGTCAACACCTCCCAAATATTTTGCCGCAAGTTCGCATGCTTCTTGCTTATTTTGCATAGCATATCTTATAGAATCAGACATTGATTGCAAAAACTTGGTAACTTCCCTAGGATCAGCTTTTGAACTCACAAAAATCCCAGTTATTGGTACTTCGTTTTCCAAACCTGTCATCTCAGACCAAAGTTGCTGCAAATCAAAAGCTATTTGCGCACTTGCAGATCTGATAGCCATCGTTACAAATGGTTCAGGAAGGACTGCTACTGAAACCTTGCTAGCGCTCATTAGAGGAACTATTTCTGTTTGTGCGAGATACTTTATGGAAACATTCTGAAGATTGTATTTACTAACAATTAAGCGTATCAGTACATCACCAGTTTGGCCTTTTCCCTGTGGTGTGTAAATCTCTTTACCCGAAAGCTGTTGAACCGATGTTAAAGCCTCACCTTTGCTGACAAGGTAGAACCCGCTCCATAGGAAAATTCCACCGAGTTTTAGATCCAGACCTTTTGAATAAAGTGAAGCTCCTATTGAAACAGGAAGAACCACTACATCAACTGTTCCAGCAACAAGCTGTGCGTTGACTTGATCAAGACTCCTCCAAAATTCAACTTTGGTTGGAACATCTATCTGTACTTTCCCTTCAAGTAGACCTACAAAAGCTATGGTTGTAGGACCGACTGGGATCAAGGCATTTATAGCTAACACCATTGCAGTTAATAATGTTGCAACGAAAGTGATGATCCTCCTCATTACACATCACCTCCTATTTCCAAATTAATTGTAAGAGAGGGCGAACCACATGACTCGCCCTCTCGATAATTCGTTTTCAAATTTAGACAAGTTCAGTTACAGGTTCAACCTTACTTTTCTTCTTTGACCGATCAACATATGTTGTATGCAAAAGTTCGTGAGCGATATGACTCAGTGGGTGTTCAAGGAATTCAGCGTAAAGCTTCTTAATTGACGGATTTTCATGAGACTTTCTCAAAGTACTTAACTCATCTATCGCGTAAATTCCTTTCATTCTCTTGTACAAAACATTTTCGTCTAAGCTCTTGGGTTGGCCTCCTCCACCGATACAACCACCTGGGCAGGCCATTATTTCTATGAAATCATAATAGGCCTCGCCAGCTACTATCTTATCTAGTAACTTTCTAACGTTCAATCCACCGTGAGCAACGGCGACTTTGATCTTTTTGCCATCAAAATCGATGGTTGCTTCCTTTATTCCTTCAAAACCACGAACATCTTCGAACTCAACTTTTCCAAGCGGCTTCCCAAGTCCAACCTCGTATGCCGTTCTTAAAGCAGCTTCCATAACGCCACCCGTGACTCCGAAAATGGCGGCTGCACCTGTTGATTCTCCAAGAGGATTATCATAATCTTCCTCTGGCAAGGTAGCGAATGGTATTTTCTTAATCTTGATTAGCTTTGCAAGTTCTCTTGTTGTTAAAACTATATCTACCGCGCGCATTCCATTTATCATATGCTGTGGTCTGGTGATATCGTCCTTCTTGGCTGTGCAAGGCATTATAGACACCACGAGTATATTCTTCGGATCGACATTTATTTTCTTGGCAAAAT
>JBEPZZ010000016.1:0-33949 GCA_041640575.1 Pseudothermotoga sp.
CTTTTCTGGTCTTACAAATCAGTAAATCACTGTCCCATGGGTGCAGCAGCGATAACAACTACAGGATTTGGGATAGACAGAGAAATGGTTGCAGAATATCTTGGTTTTGAAAGACCACTTCAGAACTCCTATCGTGCGATAGTAACGCACAATTGGTTATTCTTTCCTTCAATTTCAATTCAGGCAATTCTTCTTACCTTGTCAAGATTACTTGCAGATCTGTCTCACAAGAGCTCTTCTGAGGTTGGCATAATAGATTTTCCAGACGATCTTATTCAGATCAGCAGTATAATGCCTCAGAAAAGAAATCCAGTTATACTTGAACACGCCAGAATACGAGTTAATAAATCGCTTGAGCTCTTAAATTCTGTTGCAAGAATTTTCAGTAATATTCCGTATCAAGACGTGAACGAAATAGGTGACGAAATCTTGTTCACTTTTCTTGGTACTATGGAAACAGTTCATGAAGCTATAGAACTTTTCAAAGAGATCGTAAGGAAAATGAGGATCAATGTCAGTAGGGTGAAACAAATTGCATTGAAAATGGGAGCGACAACCACTGAACTGGCTGATGAACTTGTACGAAAGTATGAGATAGATTTCCGAACAAGTCATCGAAAAGTCTCAGACTGTGTAAAAAAAGGCATGGATTATGAAGTTTTTATACAACTTCTTTCAGAAACTTTTGGAGAAAAGTCATCAATGAGTAAGGAAGAGTTCTTCGATATTCTTTCGGTGGAACATTTTGTGAAAGTTCGCAGAACCTACGGTGGTCCTAGCAAGCAAACTATGAAAGAGGCCTTAAAAAATTACAGAAAGAACTTGTTGGCTGCTAAAAGAAAGATCAAAGGTTTTCAGGAAAAACTTCTAGAAAGCAAGGCAAAACTTGACAATGAATTCCAACAAATGTTATACACATAAAGTACAAAGAGAACTACTAAAAAAGCACACTCAGCGAAATCAAAAATTGTGCTGTAAAGTAAGTGGCAAGCACAATTACATGTCTTGCTGGTAGTGCCCTAACAAATTTGTCGTATGCCAAATAAAAATCAGATAAAACAAACAATCCTGCACCAATCGGCAAAAGTATTTTGAAATAATCAGCTTGCGTATAAAATGGTCCAAATGAAAAAGCAAGCATTGTTGCTATAGCAAAAACATAGCCTCCAACACCTAAACGAAGACTACCAAGATTTTTATACAAAAACAGTATGTACAAGGTACCCAGAAAAATATAAATTATCGAGAAAACCCAAAACTTAGGAATCGCAAAACTCAAAGCAAAGCCTAAGGAATAGAATACATGCCCAACCAAAAAGGATAGCATCCCAAAAACGAAAGTCTTAGAATTTTCGAGAAAAATATCACCAAAGACTCCGCAAATTAATCCAGCAACTATAAGCCATTCATAACCATTGGCATTCAGCGCAGCCAGCACAACTGCGCAAGTAGTAGTTAATGCTTTGTAAAACACAGCGGGCTTTTCCTTACTCTTTAGACTGATAGTTATCCAACCAAATACAGTCATCAAAAGTGCAGTTGGAAAGATCAAAAACATTTTAGAACCCCCCAGATAAATCTTTCATATTACGCCTTTGACGCCATTATTTCGAAGAAGTTTTTCAGAAAGTACGATAGAACACCAGCTGCAACTGGTACTTGTGTCCAACCGGCGACGACTTTATAAACAATCCTCGGGTTATTCAAACGTTCACCTCTAGCAAACCCAGCACCAATCACACTTCCAACAATTGCCTGAGTAGCTGCAACTGGTATGCCAACTAAGCTGAAGATCCACACGGTAACTGATTGTGCAAGCACCGCGATGACGGACGAAAAATGATCCAACCTTACCAAGTCTCTGCCCACAGTGATCATAACTCGACTGCTGAAAGTCAGAATCCCAAGTGCAATGCTTAGACCGCCTATCAGAGCAGCTTGTCGAATGCTCAACAGATTACCAACGAAAACTCCTGTGACATTCGCTACATTGTTAGCTCCAAGGGAATAAACTCCATAGATACCTGCGACCCATCCAAGAGTTCGTATGATGAAATCTTGATACTGTACCCTTCGAAATTTCTTCAAAATATGTGACAAAAGAAAATACAACAGAAAACTAATGAACATCGCAGTGAACGGCGTCAAAATCCAAGCAGTAAAGAATTTTACAAGATCAGACCATTCGAAACCAGTGATTCCTCGGCTTTTAGCGCCGATCCCAATTATTGCACCGATTATCGCTTGTGAAGCAGAAGCTGGCAGTTTCAACCAAGTCATTGTCGTAACAACAAAAGCTGCCGACAGCAATGCACAAGAAGCATCCATCACTGAGAACTTGGCGAGTGAACCTATATTTCTCAATCCTGGCGCACCGCCAAGGACTGCTCCCAAAACTACGAAGATGGCACCGATTATAATTGCTTTTCGATGACTCATCAATCCGCTACCAACAGATGGCCCAAAACTGGCACAAGAAGCATTAGCTCCCAGCGACCATCCGAAGAAAACTGCCGGTAACAAATACAGCAGAATCAATTGTTACCACCTCAGTTCAATTAATTGATGTATAACGTATTTTACATCAAACGAGTATGAAAGTTGCAAGACTTTCTCTAGAACAGCAGAAATTCCATTCGATTGTTTGTACTCGTAACGGTTGTTAACATAAAAATTCTAGGTTTATGCTACAATGTTGTTGGCGATGGAGTCCGCCATATAATTGCCGCACGGCTGATGACTCCTACCCATTGGGGTAGGAGTTTTTTATTGAGGAGTGATGGCTCTGCAAGCTAAAAGCATTGTTGAGTCCAAGATCCTGGATTGGCTTGAGATGAAAGAACCGGTTTGTCCAATATGCGGCATAATTAACGACGGTGTTGAGAAGTTTTTTGACAGCATATTCTACGAACTTGTGAATGACCCTAAGGTAAGAAGTCAATTACGAGGTGGAATATGCGTCAAACATGCTGACCATATGCTTGATTTTCTTTCGAGACATCCGGAACAAGGTATACTTGGCGTATCGATAATTTACGAAGACATCATTTCATTCACAATAGAACAGGTAAAAAACGATAACCAATCTCACAAAAATTGTGTTTTCTGCGAACATGAGGAAAATCTCGAGAAACTTTATCTCAATGGTTTTCAATCAATTCTTTCCCTGGATGACGGACTGAGAATTTACGAAAAGGCTGGTTCTGTTTTCTGTTTGAATCATTATGAGAATTTGAGAAAACTGCTGCCTCTTGATTCGTCTGAGAGGTTGAAATTGGCACAAGTAAAGAAGTTAGAGACGTTAAAGCAACAATTAAAGACTGTAATCACAAAACACGATTACACGAACAAAGAACCAATGGGTTCAGAAGCCAGAGTTTACAGATACGTAGGCAAGTTAATAGCAAATTTAAACACGGCAATAAGGAGGAATTGCAATGACAAATTTGGAAAAATTCGCAAAAAAGATTGTAGATAACGTGTCAAAGGTTATCGTTGGTAAGCAAGAAGTTATTCAGAAAATCCTTGCCGCAATGTTGAGTGATGGACACGTACTTCTCAACGACGTACCAGGCGTTGGTAAAACGATGCTTGCAAGAGCTTTAGCTGCTTCAATCAATTTGTCATTCAACAGGATTCAATGTACTCCAGATCTTCTACCTAGCGATATCACTGGTTTGAATATCTTAGACACAAGAAAAAATGAGTTCGTCTTTAGAAAGGGGCCTATTTTTACTGACATACTCTTGGTTGACGAAATAAATCGTGCTACACCAAGGACACAATCAGCTTTACTCCAGGCGATGGCTGAAAAACAAGTAACAGTTGACGGCACAACATATCATCTTGCAGAACATTTCTTTGTGATAGCAACGCAAAACCCTGTTGAGTTCGAAGGTACGTTTCCGCTGCCAGAGGCACAACTTGATAGATTTGCAATATGTCTCTCAGTTGGTTATCCAGATAAAGAACAGGAAGCAGAGATGCTCAAAAGAATGAAAAGAATTCATCCCATAGAAACAATTTCTCCAGTTTGTTCAGTTGATGAGTTAAATGAAGCAAAAAAAGAAGTTCGGAACGTTTACGTCGACGATTCAATTTTGGAGTACATCATAAGGATTATTACTCGAACCAGAAATTGTGAAGATCTTGCGCTTGGTGCAAGTCCGCGTGGAGCAATAGCCTTGATGCAGCTTTCAAGAGCGATAGCAGCAATCAGAGGTAGAGATTTCGTTTTGCCAGACGATGTCAAATCTATAGTAATAGATGTCATAGCACACAGAATAATTCTCAAACCCGAAGCAAGATTGATGAGAAAGACAAAGCAGGCTATCTTATCAGAAATTCTTGAAACCGAGGAGGCTCCTGTGAAAAGTGAAGCTTGAATTTGACCACGCTAGCTCGTCTTTAGGACCACTTCTTGGAATAAGTTTAGTCTGCACAGTTTGGATTGTTTTCACAGTCAACGTATTCTCGGTGCTAGCTGCTGTCTTCTGCACTTTTCTTTGGTTCGAGTACTTAAGAGTAAAGAAAATCTTGTCTTCACTAGTTGTGCAACGTGAGCCTTCAAAAACCAGATTGTTCACAAACCAAGATTTGCTTATAAAGCACGTGATTTTGTCTCCACTTGGAGACATTGACTTAACAATTAATTCGCAAATAAAAATAGCTGATCTCTTGACTTATACAGCATTAGAGAGAGTAGTTTTTTTAAGGAAGAACGAACCAGTGGAAATAACTGTTAAAACTTCCTTTGCAACACGAGGGAGAAAATTTTTAACCACTTTCTTTGTTGCATATGAGCATCCGCTCTCACTATTCAAGATCTGGTGTCTTTACACTGCACATCAAGAAGTACTGGTTCTACCTAAAATCATGCATCTTGAAAGCTTTCCTTCTCGTTTGAGAGAGCTTATCCCTGGCAATATCTCTGATTTCAAGCTTCTCGAAGATCCTACATACATAAGAGGAGTAAGAGAATACAACAACGAACCTTTGAACAAGGTGCACTGGAAAATATCAGCTAAACTTGGCTCACTTCAAGTTAAAGAACTTGATTACACAGCAATTAGCAATAATCTCATATATGTAGATCTTAATCTTTCAAGGGAAATCTTTGCCAGAAATGTTTGGGCTCAAATAAGAATGCATTATGAAGAAGATGCCGTTTTGGTTGCCTCATCTATTCTGTACCTGCTTACCAGAAACGGGAATTTTGTTGATCTGATTGTCGTTGGAAAAGAAGTTTTGAAAAGAGATTACAAGCCAACGTCAGATTGGGTTAGTGCCGTCGAACTTTTGGCGATAGCAAAAGGTGACGAAAACGGGCCACAACTTGTTGAAGAATTGGAGAAAGAACTAGAAAGGTTGACACCATCCACGACTCTGACTGTGATTTCAATGTATCTAACAGATTCATTGTTACCCTTACTGATAAAAGCTAGGGCAAAGTGCGCGCGAGTTATGGTCTTTCTGATACCCTACGGTTTCAGAGATCCTAGATACAAGCCAAGCAGAACTTATGAAATGTACCCGATAGACATGCAAAGGCTTTTCGAAAAGGCGAAAATTCTGCAGAAAGAACAGATAATTGTTAACATAGTTAAACCGAGTCAAACAATACAGGAGGTTTTCGATGAAATCCAAGGCTTTTGAATTGGGCATGATTTATCTTTGTATTGGTCTATTTGTAATCTATCTCACATCAGCCCTGCTACCAATATGGGCATCGATAGCTATATCAACAGTAGCAGTTCTTACAACAGTTATCTTGTCTGGTAACCTTGGATGTTCGATGATACTTGCGCTCCCGATAATTTTTTTCGGCTCGATTTTCGTTGTTGGCCTTTTGAAACTTGATTTTGCTACCGCACTGTTTGTTAGCTTTTCAACAGTGCTTGTAATACTTATTTATACAGCTGAGAACTTCATCTCTATAACGGCAATGATAGGTTTGGGAGTTTATTTGACTTTCGTGAAATCGCACAACCCATTTTTTGATTCATTGTTTTTTGCCACGGTAATATTGTGCTGGTATATCTCGAAAATGAAGAGAATAAAGCTAGGGAGATTGGCCCAATACTTATTGGTTGTATTGACTGTATCAATATTGGTTTCGAGATTAGATGTGTATCCACTGAAAACTCTTTTGACTCGGTTGCAACCATTTGAACAGACCTCTCGTCAAGAAATACAAATCGAGGAACAAATTTCAATCGGCACGAAAGCTTCGCGCCAATTCAGCACAGAAACAAGGCCTAATTGGTTGAACAAGCTTGTTGAGAAAATATGGATCCCACTGACTTTGCTCCTTTTTGGTGTATTTCTTTTCACCTTTGCCATTACAAACTTCGGTATAAAAGGTACATTGAGATTGCTCTTGCTAGGGGCTTTGTTCTTTATAGCTTTCACTACTGTAGCTTCTATGATCTTTCGTTCAATTAAGCCAGGTTATGAACTGTTTCCACCGGAACAATCTTATGAGGTCAGATTAGAAGCTCAGCAAGGTGTTGAACAAGTAATGGTCAAGGAACAAAAAATCACCACTGAAGAATCATTCGAAACCGTTAGCTACAACTTGACGTTAATCCTTGATTTGCTAACTCTGAGCCTTTTGGTATTCATGACCATCTTGGTTGTGAATTATGTTCTAAAAAGCCGTCTGAAACTTGAGAATGAAAAAACCACAGCAAGGGGAGAACAAATTCCACAAGATGTCGAACTGTATCCATTGGATAAGATTCCAGAATTTGTTCAAACCGAGGATTTTATAAAATCCGCATACTGGTGGTTAAGAAGAAAATACTTTCCAACTTTGCACCATTTGACGCCGCGCGAACTGATTGATTCAACTAATCTTCAAATCAAATCTTTTGAGGATTTAACATTGATCTACGAGAAAGTCAGATATGCTGGAAAAGGGATTGAAAAAGAAGAATTGGAAAAGTTTTACCAGGATCTACTCGAAACAGTTGCAGGAATCGAAAAAACAAGATTTAGTGAAGCTGATAAAGAAAAATCACAGGGGGTTTAAAACCCCCTGTAGTCATTCACGGACATACCTCTGCTGCGAATCGTAATTTTCTATAACACCGCCCAGCACCTGTTGTATATACTCAACAACTGCATAGTCCATGGCAAAGCCTGTGTCATATCCTTTCAACCCTTTAAACATCGTATACCCATCTCCACCGCCTGCCATGTAATCATTTGTGACAACTCTGTATGTCTTTGTTAGATCAATAGGTTGTCCTTTAATTCTAACGTCGGTGACTTTACCACCAACAGCCTTAAAAACAATTCCAGAAACTTGCGGCCATGCACCTTGTCCAGGTTGTACTGTCGCAGCATATTCGAGGACTTTTAGGAGTTGTTCTCCAGTCATTTCAAGAACATACAATCTGTTGCCGAACGGAAGAACAGTAAGGATATCCCTTATTGTGATCTTTCCAGCCTTTATTGACGCTCTGATACCACCACCATTTGTTATGGCTACATCAGCTCCGGCCTTCCACGCCATTGCATCGGCGATAAGATTTGCAAGATTTGTAGACTTCGATCTAACGTTTGCCCTTTCCCCGTCAAGCAAAATCTTAGTTTCACCGATGACAGTATCGAGCTTTTCTGAGCCAAGAGCTTTGAAATAATCTAGGACTGTTTTTACATAAAAATGCTCTTGATAGGGTTTGCCAACGAATTCATATATATCCTTTCCTTCCGCGTCTTTACCTTTGTGAATCTTCAAATTAACGGGTATTGGTCTCCAGTTCCAGGAAATTATCTTTCCATTTTCAATTTCAAGGTCCAATCTTCCAACGACCTTACCCCATTCCCATGCTTGAGCCAATATCACACCATTAACAATCTCAGCTTGCTCCATTCTTGTATGACTATGGCCATCAATTATGACGTCGATTCCGGCAACGTTCTTTGCAAGTTGTCTACTAGTTGTCTTACCTGGACCTTCGGGTTCAACTCCAAGATGTGTCAGTGCTATCACGATATCAGCTTGTTTGCGAAGTTCTGGAACCAGCGATTTACTTACCTCAATCGCATTTGAGAAAGTTGCACCAGCTAGGTGAAGAGGTTCGAGCACAGCCGTTTCCTCAGTTATCAAACCGAAGATTGCAACTTTCAAGTTTGGAAATTCCTTTATAATGTAAGCTTTTGGTTTAACTATCCCTTCTGGATCACTGAAATTTGCACAAAGGAATGGGAAGTTTGCAAGTTTCATTTGCTTTGCAAGAACCGTTTTTGGATTATCGAATTCATGGTTTCCCAAGACCACAGCATCCAGCTTCATCATGTTAAGTGAAACAATATCTGGAGCAGCATCAAGCTGATCAGATTCCGGTACACCAGTGTTAAAGTCTCCAGCATGCAAAAAGAGAACATAACCACCCTGCGCCTCAACTTCTTTGCGTACTTCCTCAACAATCGTCGCAATTGCTGCAAATCCACCTATGTTTGGGTTGTTGGTCTCGTTAAATGGCCAGGCTCTACCGTGTGTGTCGTTGATGTGAAGAATAGTGAGTTTTGCAGAGAAGGTAAGAACCACAAGGATGAGTAACAACAAGATTAACAATCTTTTCATTCAATCACCTCCAGGAAAATTATAGTTCAAACGGTATCAAAAAGATGTTCGAAATTCATATAAAAACTTAAAACTTTTCAGTAACCTTTGAATTCTATAAACCATATACCAAAGTAAGGTTTTCAGAGATTCGTTTACAGCTTATATTATTATTATTATGTTACGTTTGGATGCTTTAAGTTAACTTTCCTGAAATTACAGCAAATATTTGAAAGTTTTTCATTGCTTAAAAATAAAATGATAGAATTTAGATAGGAGGTGAGAAAATGCCTTTATCTAATCACATTCAAAGTGCTGATTGGAAAGCGGAAAAGCACGTTCCAGTGATCGAATGCGCCGATACCGTAAAGGCAAACGAATGGTTTGAAGTAAAAGTTTCGGTTGGTAAAGAGATACCTCATCCAAACACAACTGAACATCACATTAAGTGGATTAAACTGTTTTTCATGCCTGAAGGAGAAAAGTTCATATATGACGTTGCCACATTTGAATTCAATGTACACGGCGAATCTGTAGCTGGTGCAAACCAAGGAAGTGTTTGGACTCATTCTGCAGGTGTTACGTGGATGAAAATCACTAAACCCGGAACAATTTATGCTCTTGCTTACTGCAATATTCATGGACTGTGGGAGAGCAGTAAAGCAATCAAGGTTGAATGAATGAGGTGCCGGTGTCCCGGCACCATTTTGTAAGGAGGTTCACAAATGAGACCGATAGAAATCAAATCCGGTGTCTATTGGGTGGGTGTTAACGATAGATTGACACAGCTTTTTGAAGGTCTTTGGCCAATAGGAGCTGAAGGCGTTTCTTACAACGCCTACCTTGTAACCGATGAAAAGAATGCTTTGATAGACTTAGCAAAATCCGTGAAAACCGACGAGTTTGTTGACCAGATAGAAGAGGTCATTCCGGTTTCAAAACTTGATTATGTGGTAGTAAATCACATGGAGCCAGATCACACCGGTGTGCTGAGTTTGTTCAAAAAGTTAGCACCAAACGCGACAATCTTGATCAGTGAAAAAGGTTTGAAAATGCTTCAAGCTTATTATCATATCGATTCAAATATAAGAATAGTAAAAGACGGAGAAGAACTCCCTCTTGGCAACAAAACCTTGAAGTTTTTCTACACCCCATTCGTGCACTGGCCAGAGACAATGATGACTTATGAAAAAACGAACAAGATACTTTTCTCTTGCGATGGATTTGGTGGTTACGGTGCTTTACGTGGAACGAT
The DNA here is from genome assembly GCA_041640575.1 of Pseudothermotoga sp. Classification (GTDB taxonomy): domain Bacteria; phylum Thermotogota; class Thermotogae; order Thermotogales; family DSM-5069; genus Pseudothermotoga. The sequence continues at coordinate 9,828 of JBEPZZ010000016.1, forward strand.
CTTTGACAATGAATGTCAGGATAAGAGTTTTTATATCAGAGAAATGCTTAGATACTATGCTAACATAGTTGCAACTTTTAGTCGAAATGTTCTGAAGGCAATTGAGAAGTTACAGAACCTTGATGTTGAAATCATTGCGCCATCGCATGGATTAATATGGCGAAGTGAACCTTCACTTGTTGTGAATCTTTATAAACAGTGGGCAGAATATGCGCTCAAACCGTCTGAGAAAGCTGTGACGTTGATTTATGGTTCAATGTATGGAAATACAGAAAGGGTAATGAGCAGCCTTCTTAACGGTTTGGCAAAATCGGGTGTCCCGGTGGAAGTTTACAACGTTACCGAAACACACGTTAGCTATATCCTTGCTTCTTTATGGAAGAACAGAGGAGTAGTGATAGGCGCTCCAACATACGAGGGTTCTCTTTTCCCTCCTATGGAAGACGTACTGCGGATGGCGACGGTCAAGCATGTGCAGAATAAAACTGCTATGGTTTTTGGGAGCTATGGTTGGAGTGGTGGAGCCTCAAGAAGAGTCAAGGAAATTGTAGAGCCTTTGAAATGGGAAATTACAGATGTTTTTGAGTTCCAAGGTGGTCCGACAGAGGAAATCCTTGGCAAAGCGGAAGAACTTGGATACAATTTCGGTAAGAGAATCTTAGAACAGGTTTGATAACTGTCCGAAATTTCACTATTACGCCGGGGTGTCCCGGTTTTGTTTGTTGTAGTGTTGTTGAACGATGGGAGGTACTATTATAAATGAAGGATCCTATAAATCTTGATGCATCAAAGCAGCAAGAACTTATCATTGAAGAGGAAAAGGTAATCCAAAACGGTCTTCAGTATCGAATAAAAGATTTTGGATACTTGAGGATTTATTTCAAAAAAGACGGATCAGTTTCAATTGATACTTCACAGATAAAATCGACAAGTGAGTCTAACATCCTGAAAGCTCTGAATTTAAGTGTGTACACCATTGATAAATCTGGATGGGAGGAAATTAAAGAGACAATTAAGATGTATTCAGGACAGGTTTTTTCAGTAGGCAAAGCCGAAGTCGCAAAAGTGACAGGTTTAACTTTGATCTATGATGGAAATTTGCTCGAAATTCTTCAACTCAGTAGCAAGGTACCTAAGGACATTCTAAGAAAACTCGAAAAAAATTCGCAGTTACCAACTGATACTCTAAGGATTCTTGAGTTTCTGAGGAACGTGGATGAAGAAAGAGCTTTGAACATAACTCGAAAATTGTGTGGATGCGATGAGAAAGCACCAGATAGAGCTCTGCAAAGATGGCTTTTAGCTCAAAAAGTTGTTGATCCAAAATATATCCTTCCAGCTGTTGGCTCTGACGAAGCTGGGAAGGGAGACCTCTTTGGGCCAATTGTTGTAGCTGCTGTGTACGTTGGAATAAAGCAATACAGTGAGCTTTCGAAACTCGGAATACGCGACTCAAAATCAATTAGTGATAAAAGAATTCTTCAGCTGGCACAGGATATTCGCCGTGTCTGCCCGTATGCCATTCGCGTTATAGAACCCACAAATTTAAAAAAAGGGGAGATGAATCGTCAACTCGAAGAGGCTCACCTTGAATGCATATCCCAGATGATTAAGCAGACAAACTCGCTCATTGCCGTCTTTGACGATTTTGGTTCTAAGCACTTAGCCACTGCCTTCACAGAGCCAAAAATCTTCGGTTTCAAGAACGGAGAAAGAAATCTAGCTGTTGCTTGTGCTTCTGTGGTTGCAAGGGCTGAATTTCTGGGATATCTACAAAATCTTTCAGAAAGGTATAACCTGAGCATTCCAACTGGAAGTGGTGAAAAAGCAAATAAAGCAGCAAGAACTTTCATAGATAAATTTGGGAAAGAAGAGTTTAGAAAAATTGCAAAGGTGAACTTCTCTAATGCGAGAAAATTACTTTCTAATTGATTGGTAGTATTCACAGTCTTCATTGAAGGGACATTGTGTGCATCTTGGGTTTCTTGGAAGGCAAATTTTCTTGCCAAACTCAACCATAGCGACATTTATAGGACCCCAAAGTTGTTTTGGAAGTATTTTAGAGAGCTCCTCTTCTGTTTGTTCAGGTTTCGTGGTTTTGACAAACCCAAGTCTGTTAGAAATTCTATGAACATGCGTATCGACTGCTACGGCTGGTATTGAAAAACCTTGAAATAGAACTATGTTTGCAGTTTTTCTGCCGACTCCGGGCAACTTGAGAAGCTCGTTCAAATCAGCTGGAACTTTGCCTTTGTATTTTTCAAGAATGATCCTAGAAACCTTTACAATTCTCTCAGCCTTTTGTCGATACATTCCAGAAGGCTTTATCAATTCATAGAGTTCTTCTGGCTTTGCTTTTGACAAAGAGTAAACGTCAGGATATTTTGAGAACAAATTCTGTGAAGCAACGGCTGTGTTTTCGTCTTTTGTTCTTTGACTAAGAATAGTAGAAATGAGAATTCTGAACGGATCTTTGTCTTCGAAGTCAGATTGAAACATCTGAACTATTCTTTCCGCAATATGTACAATACGAGATTTGATCAAATCATACGCCTCCACAAAATTTATTGTACAATGAATAAAGGAGGTGCGATATTTGAATAGGGTTCAGAAACTGGTCGAGAAAATGGAAGAAAACGGGATAGATGTGGTGTTGATCTACAATGTCGAAGGTTCGAGCAAGCCGTCTACTTATTATATCTCGGGGTTTAACGGTTCATTCAGTTGCCTTGTTATAGCCAAAGACAAGCAATACATCATAACAGATTCACGTTATTTTGAACAAGCAAAGGCTCAGACTAGCTTTGAACTCGTCGAATTTAGAGGAACAGATTTTATGGCAACAATAGCTTCGGTTGTTGGACAATTTAAGCCAAAGAGAATTGGTTTGGAATTTCAAAGAGTGAGTCACAGCACTTTTCTGAAAATTTCCGAAAGAATCAATGCGGAGTTTATGGCAATAGACACTGTTTTGAATGAAATGAGGGTAGTTAAAGACGATGAAGAAATAGCAAACATTAAGAAAGCTATTGAAATAAGTGAACAAGCTCTAGAAAAAACGTTGCAGGTGGTGAAGGAAAAAGTTCGAGAGTTGGATATAGCAGCAGAACTTGAGTATAATATCAAAAAACTGGGGGCTGATGCACTTGCTTTCGAATCGATAGTTATAACTGGTCCGAGAACTTCCTTACCACACGGTAAGCCAACAACTAGAAAACTGGAGAAGAATGAACCAGTGCTTTTTGACTTTGGTGCACAAGTTAACGGTTATTGTGCGGATATAACAAGAACTTTCTTTTACGGTAAGCCAGACGACGAGTTTTTGAAAATCTATAAAATTGTTTACGAAGCCCAAACATTAGCGCTTCAAAAGGGCAGTGCTTTGTTGTCTGGGAAACAAGTCGATGCATTAGCAAGAGAAAGGATCAATCAAAGTGGTTATGGTCAATTCTTCGGGCATGGGCTTGGACATGGCTTGGGATTGGAAGTTCATGAGGAACCAAGAGTTAACAGTTCTAACGAGAGATTGCTTCCAAAGAACAGTGTTGTAACCATCGAACCGGGAATCTACCTTGAAGGTAAATTCGGTATTAGAATAGAAGAAGATGTTATCGTAAGAGATGATAGACTAGAACAGCTCACAAGTTTTCAGAGAGAGTTGATAATAATTCGTTAGTTCGGAGGTGGCTTTTTTGGTCGAGGTAGGAGATCTGAGGAAAGGTATGATCATATTGGTTGATGGAGAGGCTTACAGGGTTATCGATGTGAACAAGCATCATATGGCAATGGGAAGAGGAATAATAAGAACAAAACTCAAAAACGTCAAAACTGGTTTCGTAAGGGATATGAATTTCAGCAGTGGAGAAAGAGTTGAGGAAGCTAATCTAACGTTCAGATCCGCTCAGTATCTTTATAAGGACGAAAACCAGTACCATTTCATGTGCTTGGACGATTATGAACAGTACACACTTAGTGAAGAAGAACTTCAAGACGCAAAGTGGTATTTAATCGAGAATATGGAATTAAGCTTGGTCTTCTTAGAAAATGAGGTCATAGGCGTACAACTTCCCAATGTTGTCACACTTAAAGTGGTGGAAACTGAACCATCGTTCAAAGGAGATACTGTCTCGGGCGGTGGGAAACCAGCAACCTTGGAGACCGGGCTGAGGGTCACAGTTCCATTTTTCGTAGAGGCTGGTGAATACGTAAAGGTTGACACTCGAACTGGTGAGTATGTTGAAAGGGCGTAAGGAGGTGTATACATGGATTTCAAGGGCATGATTGATATTTCTGATAATGCATTGAAGGAGATAGCTGTTAGAAGCATCTGCTCAGTTTTTGAGATAAGTGAAGAAAGAAAAATAAAAAAGATCAGAAAAGCTCTAGAGATCGAGAGGTCACCGGAGGACAATGTAATCGTAAACGTTAGGCTTACGTTCCCTTACGGCAAACCATTGGTCGAACTCGGTAAAAGCATCATGGAACGCATTAAATTTGATATTGAGCGAATGACCGATCTTCAAGTCCTCACGGTGAATGTAACAGTTGAGGACATTGAAGAAGGAGAAGCAGAAACAAAGGAAAAAGGAAGTGAAGAGATCGAAGACAAGGAGTGAGACTTTTTGTGAGCCGTCGCAGGAAAATGAGGGATCAAGTCTTCAAAGTGCTCTTCCAGAACGAATTTCGAACTGGTGAGATTGAAGAAATTCTGAATGAATTTCTCGGCAAGGAAAGCTCGGATTCAATGAAATCCGATATTAGGAGGTATGTCCTAAACATATATGAAAAAAAAGACTTGATAGATGAAAAAATAACTTCATGTCTAGAGAACTGGGAACTCGACCGGGTCTCTTTGGTTGATAAATGCCTGTTGAGACTTGGAACCTATGAACTGGTTTACGAACCAGATATACCAGTAGAAGTTACACTGGACGAGATTATCGAATTGGCGAAACGATACGGGACAGAAAATAGTGGAAAATTTGTCAACGGTGTTCTCGATAAAGTAGCGAAAACTTACGTGCCTGCCGAAAAATTCAAGCTTTGATTATGGCATTTACAAGGGGGCATTAGAATGTTGAGTGACATTGAGATAGCAAGGGCAGCTAATTTGAAACCAATTGTTGAGATTGCCAAAAATTTGGGTTTGAGTGAAGAACACTTGAAAAGCTATGGAAAATACATTGCAAAAGTTTCCCACAACCTTGTCGATTCTTTCTCACCAAAAGGTAAATTAATCGTTGTGACAGCTATGACACCAACACCCGCAGGCGAAGGCAAAACAACCACAAGTATAAGCTTATCAATGGCTTTGAACAAGATTGGCTATAAATCTATCGTAACATTGAGAGAACCATCACTTGGTCCTGTTTTTGGGATAAAGGGTGGAGCAGCAGGTGGGGGATACGCTCAAGTTCTGCCAATGGAAGACATAAACCTGCACTTTACTGGTGACATTCATGCTGTCGCGGCAGCTCATAACTTGATTGCAGCAATGATAGACGCACACGTGCGTTTTGATAATGAGCTGAATATAGACATAACACGAATAACCTGGCCGAGAACAATAGATATGAACGATAGAGCTTTGAGAGAAATTGTAGTCGGACTTGGTGGACATGCAAATGGATATCCAAGGCAGGATAGGTTTGTGATAACTGCAGCATCTGAAATAATGGCAATTTTGTGTTTGGCAAAGAATCTTTCCGATTTGAAAAAACGTGTTGGAAACATTGTAATCGGCTGGTCAAAAGATGGAAAACCTGTGACCGTTCGAGAACTTGGTGTGGAAGGTGCCGTTGCAGTACTCTTAAAAGATGCGATCAATCCAAACCTAGTTCAAACTATTGAAAATACCCCTGCGCTTATTCATGGAGGTCCATTCGCGAACATTGCGCATGGGACAAACTCGATTATTGCAACTGACCTAGCTTTACGCCTGTCAGATTATGTTGTCACAGAGACGGGTTTTGGATCTGATTTGGGCGCTGAAAAATTCTTTGACTTTGTTGCACCAACAGCTGGTTTCAGACCCGCGGCCGTGGTGATAGTTGCCACTATACGTGCCATAAAGTATCATGGTGGAGTCGCTCTTAAAGACATTGCTTTGGAAAATATTGGCGCTCTTGAAAAAGGCATAGAGAATTTGAAAACGCACATTGAAAACGTCAGAAAATACGGTTTGCCTGTTGTAGTCGCCTTGAACAAATTTGCAACAGACACTGAACGGGAGATTTCCTATGTTCTTGAAACGGTTAGAAGTTTTGGAGCAGAGATAGCTTTGAACGAAGGCTTTGCAAAGGGTGGAGAAGGTGCTGTTGATCTTGCAAAGAAAGTCGTTTCCATTGTTGATGATTCAAAGTTCAAACCTTTGTTCCCTCTTGATGTTCCGGTCAGGGAAAAACTGCAAACACTTGCAAGGGAAATATACAGAGCAAAAGAAGTTACTTTCACAAAGGATGCACTCGATGATCTGAAAAAACTAGAAAAAGCTGGTTACGGAAACTTACCACTCATAGTTGCAAAGACACAATACTCCTTCTCAGATGATCCAACCATACTTGGTGCACCAAAAGATTACATCTTTACAGTGAGAGAGTTTATGCTTTCGGCAGGAGCAGGATTCGTAGTTGCAGTCAGTGGCGAAATAATGCTCATGCCTGGGTTAGGAAAGAAACCAAATGCAATGAACATAGACATTGATGAGAATGGAAATATTGTCGGATTATCATAGAGAAAGCAGTGATTTTATGTTTATCGACTGTAAAACTTTAGCGAAAAAGATAGATGAAAAAACTTTGGATTTATTAAAAAGCACTCGTGAGAGAGCGAAATTGGTAAGTTATGCTTTTGACCCTGATGCCTCAACAATTTCGTACTTAAAAAGTCAACAGAAGAAAGCCGAAACGCTTGGAATTGATTATGTAATGAAAATTTTTGATTCACCAGAAAAATTTATCGAAAACCTTCAGAAAGATTCACAGGACGATACTGTTCATGGAATTTTTGTTGCTCATCCTCTTCCAAAGAGCTTCAACGAAACGGAGATTGCTCAACTGATAAATCCAAATAAGGACATTGAAGGGCGTAATCCAGTTAACCTGGGGCGTTTACTCTATGGGATAGAAGATTTTGCACCTTGTACAGCAGCTGCCGTGATTGAGATACTTACTCAAACCACTTTTTTGGAAGGAAAATTAGCAGTTGTAATAGGAAGAAGTTTAACTGTTGGCCAACCAGTTGCGATAATGCTTTTGAGGCGTGATCGTAGCGCTACGGTGACGGTTTGTCACACAAAGACTAGGAATCTAGCAGAGTTGACAAAAACTGCGGACATCATAGTTGTAGCGGCAGGGAAAGCTGGATTTTTGACAGTTGAAATGGTTAAAGAAGGCGCTGTAGTGATAGATGTTGGAATAAATGTGATTGGAAATAAAGTTGTTGGAGATGTGCAACCAGAGGTCGGAGAGAAAGCTTCTCTCACCCCTGTTCCAGGGGGTGTTGGTTTGGTTACAACCTCGATATTGATGCATAGAGTAGCCAGAAATGCTGTAAGGAGTGGTTCCATTTGAGAATCTTAAGCGGTGTTCGTCCGACTGGAAAACCACACATTGGAAATTACATTGGAGCTCTCAAAAATTGGAAGAAACTCCAAGATGATGGACATGAATGCTTTTATTTTGTTGCTGATTGGCATGCTCTAACAACAAATTACGCTGAAACGGGAGAATTAAAACTTTTTACAAGAGAGGTTGTTAGGTCGTTCTTGGCTTGCGGTTTGGATCCAAACAAGTCTGTGCTATTTGTGCAATCTGGAATCAAAGAGCACGCCGAGTTAGCACTTTTATTCTCCATGATTGTACCGCTTTCTTGGCTTGAAAGGGTGCCAACGTACAAAGAAATGAAACAAGAGTTGTCAAATAAAGATTTGTCAAACGCTGGTTTTCTCTTTTACCCAGTTTTACAAGCTGCAGATATACTCATCTATCTTGCTGAAGGTGTACCAGTTGGGCAGGATCAGGTTTACCATATTGAGTTGACTAGAGAAATAGCTAGAAGATTCAATTATTTCTATGGTGAAATCTTTCCAGAACCACAGGCTCTGCTTTCGATTGTTCCGAAATTGCCAGGAACCGATGGCAGAAAGATGAGTAAAAGTTATGGCAACACAATTCCACTTGAATTTGATTCAAAAAGTCTGGAGAAGATGATTCTACCAATGGTGACCGATCCAGCAAGAAAGCGAAAAACAGATCCTGGAAATCCTGAAAAATGCCCCGTCTGGGATTATCACAAAGCTTTCGGAATAAGTGAAGAGGAAAGTCAATGGGTTTTCGAAGGTTGTACGAAAGCTAAGATTGGATGCATAGATTGCAAGAAACTACTTTTAAAGAATATGAAGCATGAGCTTGAGCCAATTTGGGAACAATATGCCAAAATCGATAAAGATCCAAATTACGTTGATGATGTTATCTTAGATGGAAATGCAAAGGCAAGAGAAATAGCACGGAAAACTATACAACTTGTGCGCGAGAAGATGAATCTCATGTTTTGAGGTGATGATTTGGAACTAGTTTTTCATTTACCGGCTTTTGAAGGTCCTCTGGATTTGTTACTTTATCTGGTAAGAAAGCGCAGAATTAATGTGCGTGATATTTCTATTTCTCAGCTTGCCGATGAATTCATTCAGTACGTAGAACAAATGAAGAAGATGGATATGCACATCACCTCAGACTTTCTTGTAATGGCTTCAAGATTGATGGAAATAAAGTCAAGTTATTTATTGCCATCTCTTAGCAAGAAAGAGGTTGAAAAACTGCAAAAAGAAGAAGAGGAAATTTACAGACGAATTGAACTTTACGAACAGATAAAGGAACTTTCCGAGGAACTGAGCAAGAAAATGGAGAATCTTTCCGGTAGAAGAGTGGTGAAGTTATCAGCTTTGCCGCTAATCCAAGAGGAAAAACTTAGGAAAATCATGAAATCAGTTCTGAGTGAGATGCATCTGAGAACAAATGTTTACAGAATAAGACGAGAAGCCTTCACTGTTGAACAAGCGATTGAAGATGTCGAAAACATCATAGCAGAAAGAACAGAGATTGAACTCAAGGAATTATTAATGCAATGTCAGTCCAGATATCAAATGATCGTTTACATACTTGCCGTGCTGGAACTGTTGTATCTTAAGCACTTACTATTGGTTGAGAACACTGAGGGGTACATCTTAAGGAGGAATGATCTTGAATCCTAGGGCAGCTGTTGAGGCTTTAATTTTCGCTTCAAGGGGGATAACTTCGGAAAAACTCGCCGAACTTCTCAAAATATCTAGGGAAGAAGTCGAGAAGATTCTTGATGAAATTGCTCAGGAATTTGATTCGTCGGAACATGGTGTGGAACTCAAAAAGGTTGGAGATGTGTATCGATTTTACACAAAAGTTGAATATGCTCAGCTGGTGCAAACTGTCAGTAGATCTGTTTACACGAAGCTTTCAGTTCCACAGCTAGAGATTGTCGCGATTTTGATGCTGAACGGTCCATCAACTCTGCAAACAATTAATGAACTAAGAGGGAAAGACTCATCAGCTTTGGTTAGATCACTTCATAAAATGGGGATTCTCAAAAGGAAAAGGCAGAAAAATTCTTACGTCTACAATCTTTCGGAAAGCTTTAAGGACTTACTAATGATAGAAGAAGTGCCCGGCGCATCCACCGAGCACTTGCAAGCAATTAAACCTTCACTTTCTTCTGAGGAGTAACAAACTCGCAAACTCCTTTTGGGCAACTTTTGGCACCGATATGTGCCAAGAAATCTTGCTCAAAATTCCGGAGTATCGAAAGCAATGGTACATTGATGCTTTGACCAAGACCACATAATGAGGCTTCTTGAGTAACCCTTGCGATTTCTTTGAGAGTTTCAAGATCCTCTCTCTTTCCTTGCCCTCTACTCATTTTTCTAAGAATTTGCACTGCCAACCTAGTTCCTTCCCTGCATGGAGTACACTTTCCACAAGATTCGTGCTCAAAGAACTGCATCGTATTAAGTGCCACGTCTACGGCGCATACATCCTCACTCATAGCCAAAATAACGCCAGAACCAATTGATGCACCATGCTTTGCATAAGAATCATAATCCAAAGGAGCGTCAAGTTTGTCAACACCTATGAAAGTTCCAGCTGTTCCTCCAGTCTGCACCATATACAACTCCTTGCCACCAACCAATCCACCACCAAATCTGTAGATCAGGTCTCTAACGGTCGTTCCCATTGGTACTTCGACAATACCCCGTCTAACAACGTTTCCAACCAGCGAATAGACCTTTGTGCCAGGAGAATTTGGCGTTCCGAAAGATTTGAACCAGTTTGGCCCATTGAGAATGATAGCTGGAATGTTCGCAAAAGTTTCTACATTATTAATAACCGTTGGTTTTCCAAACAGTCCATGTGTAGGTGGATATGGTGGTTTGAGTCTTGGTCTGCCGGAGTTTCCTTCGATGGATTCAAGAAGTGCTGTTTCTTCTCCACAAATGTATGCACCAGCACCCAATCTTACTGTGAGATCAAAACAAAATTCTGTTCCCATAATGTTCTTGCCAAGAAATCCGTATTCGTACGCATCTTTGACAGCTTTTTGAATGTTTTCAACCGATCCGTAATATTCTCCTCTAATGTAGATATATCCCTTGTTTGCCCCCACGGCGTATCCACAGATTACCATTGCTTCGACGACTGAATGTGGGTCGCCTTCCATGATTAACCTATCTTTGAAAGTACCAGGCTCTCCTTCATCGGCATTACAAACAACATATTTTTGATCCGCTTCAACCTTGGCAGTGAATTCCCACTTCAGTCCAGTTGGAAAGCCTGCTCCGCCACGGCCTCTTAAACCAGAGGCTTTCACCAAGTTGATAACATCCTGAGGTTTCATCTCGGTCAAAACTTTGTGCAAGGCAAAATAGCCATCCCTAGCAATGTATTCTTCTATGTTCCTCGGATCAATCACTCCAACGTTTCTCAAAACTATTCTCGTTTCGGTCGAAACTTTCTCTTTCTCAACAACAACTTTTAATCGTTCTCTTGGCACTTCTAAACTAATCACTGGCCTACCTTTCAAAAGATGTTCGGCGACAATCTTCTCAACATCTTGAACTGTCTTTACGGAGTAATAAACATCATCTGGAAAGACTGCCATCAAAACACCTTGAGTGTAAACACCCATGGTACCAGTTTCGAGAACATCAACTGTGTCACTGAGGTTGAATTTTTGAATCAATTCTCTAAGGTAATTCACAAATTGTCTTGCACCGAGAAGAACGCTATTAGAATCTACGGAAACAAGAACGATTGTTGGTTTCATGCTTTACCACCACCGTTTCTTAGATTATCTATGATTTCTTTCACTTTTCTGGGTGTCAGGTCTCCAAAATACTGGTCGTTTACCATAATCACAGGTGCAACTCCACAAAGGCCAAGACAACTGGTCGTTTCCAAGGTAAACATGCCATCTTTAGTAGTCTGTCCAAAATCTATTTGCAAGGTTTCTTTAAGTGCTTTAACAATTTCCCGGCCACCTGTTACATGGCATGGCAAATTTACGCAAACTCGGATTACATATTTTCCTCTGGGATGAGTTGAAAACATTGTGTAGAAAGTGAGAACTTCATAAACTTTGGATTCTGGAACTTTCAATTCCTCTGCAACAAGTTGAGCTGCTTCCACAGGAACATAGTTACCAAAATAATCTTGGATTCTGTGTAGAGTATTAATTAGAACGTCTCGTTCCTCCAAAGACTCCGTTTTCACTTTTCTTATTATCTCGCGCACCTTCTCGCGATCGAGTGCCATCTAAGCCCCCCTTTCACGGAGATACTTTACTTATTGCTCCGAATCGGCAAACCTCTATACAACTTCCACACCTTATGCAAATTTCATTATCAATGGTGTGCACCTTGCGAACCTCTCCACTAATTGCGTTGACTGGACACACTCTGGCACACGCGGTACATCCAACACACTTTGTCGGATCTATAACATACCTGATCAAACTTTTGCATTTTAAGGACGGACAGCGTTTTTCCTTAACATGGGCTTCGTATTCATGCCTGTAGTATCTAAGGGTACTTAGAACCGGATTCGGGGCGGTTTGTCCTAAGCCACACAACGAGGAATCTTTTATCACGTTGCCAAGAGTTTCGAGCCTCTCAATGTCCTCCATCGTGCCTTCTCCAGAAACAATTCTTTCGAGAATTCTAAGCATTTCTCGTGTTCCTTCACGGCAAGGTGTGCACTTTCCACACGATTCATCAACAGTAAATTCCAAGAAAAACCTTGCCACGTCAACCATGCAGTCGTCCTCGTCCATCACAATCATTCCGCCAGAACCCATTATTGCTCCAAGCTTTTGCAACGATTCATAATCTACCGGTGTGTCAAAGTACTCCGATGGGATACAACCGCCACTTGGTCCTCCAGTTTGAACTGCCTTAATTCTCTTTTTGGTTGAAGATCCGCCACCGATTTCGTACAATAGTTCTCTCAATGTTATGCCCATTGGAACTTCAACCAATCCTGTGTTTGTTATCTTTCCAGCAAGAGCAAAAACCTTAGTCCCTGGAGATTTTTCGGTACCAATGCTTCTGAACCAATTCGCACCCTTAATGATTATTGGTGGTATACATGCAAGAGTCTCAACATTATTTATGACGGTCGGCATTCCCCAAACTCCGCTTTGGGCAGGATAGGGGGGCTTAACACGCGGTTGACCTCTCTTACCTTCCACTGAAGCTATTAAGGCTGTTTCTTCGCCACAAACAAAAGCTCCTGCTCCAATTCTGATCTCTATGTCAAAACTGAAACCCTTTCCCATAATGTTTTGTCCGAGAAATCCATATTCTTTGGCTTGTGCTATTGCAATATTTAGTCGTTCTATTGCCAATGGATATTCGGCTCGAACATAGATATATCCTTGATTTGCACCTATAGCATACCCACCAATAGCCATGGCTTCCAAAACCGTATGAGGATCTCCTTCGAGAACTGAACGATCCATGAAGGCACCAGGGTCACCTTCGTCAGCATTGCATATGATAAACTTCCTTTCTCCCTTTGCCTTCCTGGTGAGTTCCCACTTCAAACCCGTCGGGAAGCCAGCTCCGCCTCTTCCACGTAAACCACTCTTCTTGATCTCTTCGATCACTTGTTCAGGTGTCATTTCGTTTAGAACTTTAGCCAATGCGAAGTAACCATCTCTTGCTATGTATTCCTCAATATTCGATGGGTCTATGTAACCAACATTCCTTGTGGCAATCTTGACTTGTCTTGCAAAAAATGGAAGCTTTTCCATTGCCTCCGGAACGACCTCTCCGGTTGGCATCTTGTAGAGGTGCTCTTGGACTATCCTCCCTTTCAAGATATGCTCTTGCACAATTTTTCTTGCGGCATCAGGCGTCAATTTCTGGTAGAAGACTCCTTCTGGATAAATTAGCATTAATGGTCCCAGACTGCAAGCGCCCATACAACCAGTTTCAACAACTCTTACAACATCCTGAAGGGCATACTTCTCTATCTCTTTTTCAAGAGCACTTTTAACACTTTCCTCACCAGCTGATATGCACGCTCCTCCGGCGCATATCAGTATCGTGCTTGTTGTTAAAGGCACTCAAATCACCTCTTTTAGATTTCTCCTTTTCTGACAAGGAGATCTGTGACGATTTGATTGTTCATGATGTGAAGTTTAACGATTCTTTTTGCATTTTCAACACTAACATGACCATAAACAACTGGTTCCTGACCTTCGAGTCTGACTTCCACGGTTGGCTCAACCTCGCAAAGACCCATGCAACCAGATTGAACTACTGAGATATCGTTTAGATTGTTTTCATTCAGTGCCTCAACTATGGCTTTCAAAGTCTCTTTTGCACCAGCTGCTATTCCGCAGGTTCCCATGGCTACAGTTATCTTTCCCCTTTTCCCAGTATCTCTAAGTTGAAGATCCTTGAGAGCTTTTTCCTTAATTTTCATGAGTTCTTCAAGAGACTTCACTTTGCTCATTTTTGCCCCTCCTTATACTTCGCAATTATCCTTGGAACCATGTCCGGTTTTAACCTACCGTAGAAATCTTTTTCACCAATCAAAATGACTGGTGCCATGCTGCATGCACCAAGACATCTGACAGGATGTACAGAAAACATCCCATCTTTTGTCGGTTCCTCTGGCTTAACTTGCAGTTCTTCAAGAAATCTTTCCAAAACTCTATCGGCACCCTTTACATAGCAGGCTGTACCAAGACATACTTTTATTTGGATCTTACCCTTTGGTTTCGTTGAGAAAAAATTGTAGAAGGTCACAACGCCATAGACCTGGGAAACAGGGATTTTCAAAGCTTCCGCAATATGTTCTTGAACTTCCGGCGACAAGTACCCAAACAACTCTTGAGCTTTCTGAAGAATTGAGATTAACAACTCAGGTTTAGCACCTACGGATTCAATGTAGTTGTCCAGTTCCTTGAAAAGTCTTTCACCAGTTGTACATACATCTGCCAAATAGGCCACCTCCTCATAATGTTAAGAATTTCACAAGCTTCACAGTTATTATACCATCTTTGTGCTCTTCAGTGTCAGAGTTATCCAACCTTCAACATGTTTATCAACCCTGGAGACTTTCTGTCCATGATTAATTTCGGTGTGAAAACATGCCGTAAACGAATAAAATTGCTCACTAATTAATTGGGGTCATGTATTTGTGAATAGTTACGCATGATGTCAGATATCAACAACTATCAGAAGTTGTCGAGTAATCGTCAGAGTAGATTTAAACAATCGGAGCAAGCATCATATAAACTTTGATGGAGCAAACAAGAATTTTACGCACTAGGGAAAAAGGTTTCAACATTGGTTGTCGCAAAAGGGTGATTAAAAATAAAAGTGTTATATGGTTTACACAACTGCGTCGAGAAATTAGAAAAGTTGTCATTATGATCGAATTATCGTCATATAATATTGTTGGAATAGTAAAACTAAAATAGGGAGGGGGAAAGTAATATGAATATACAACAAATCGATAGAGTTTGGAAAGCATGCTGCTACTTATCCGTAGGTATGATTTATCTCAAAGATAATGCATTGCTAGGAGAGAAGTTAAAAAAGGAACATATAAAAGACAGGCTCTTGGGACATTGGGGCGCATCACCAGCGATAGCTTTTGCTTATGTACACATAAGCAGATTAATTAAAGAGCGCAATCTCAATTGTATATTCATACCTGGTCCAGGTCATGGCATGGCTGGTTTTCTGGCGGGTGTTTATCTGGAAGGTTCTTTGATGGAGCACTACCCAGAATTTTCGTTAGACGAATGGGGAATGACTAACCTTTTCAGGGCTTTTTCATTCCCAGGTAAATTGGGAAGTCATTGTACACCTGAGATTCCCGGATCTATTCAAGAAGGAGGAGAGCTGGGATACTCGTTGTCGCATGCTTACGGAACGGTTTTTGACAATCCAGACCTTATAACAGTTGCTATGGTTGGAGATGGAGAGGCAGAAACAGGTCCACTTGCAGCCGCTTGGCATTCCAATAAATTTTTGAACCCTGCAAAGAGCGGTGTAGTTTTACCGATCCTTTCCTTAAATGGTTACAAGATAAACAATCCAACCATCTTTGCACGTATTGAGGATGAAGAACTCATTTATTTGTTCAAAGGGTATGGATATGAGCCAAAGATTGTAGATGGAGCAGAAAATTCAGAGATTCATGAAAAAATGTACGATGCGCTAAATTGGGCCATAGATAGGATCAACGAAATCTGGGAAGAAAGCAGAAATAATGGAAATCTGAAAAGACCTGTCTATCCCATGTTAATACTCAGAACACCCAAAGGTTGGACAGCACCTAGGAAAGTGGAAGAACATTTTGTGGAAGGCTATTGGAGGTCTCATCAGGTACCCATAACAAATGTCAAAGAAGACGAAAAGAGATTGCAGATCTTGGAAGATTGGCTGAAAAGTTACAATCCACAAGATCTTTTTAGCGACTTTGAAAGCCTAAGGACGTTTTTCCCACATGGAGAAAAAAGACTAGGATCCAACCCTCATACCAACGGTGGTAAGTTAAGAAAACCACTAAAGCTGCCTCATATAGAGGATCACGCTGTGAATTTAGATGCACCGTTTAATGTTGTCTACGAGAACACGTTACCATTAGGACAATTTTTGTCTAGCGTGATGGACATGAACAAAGATAACTTCAGGGTTTTTGGCCCGGATGAGACACATTCTAATAGGCTGTATCATGTGTTTAAGCATGGAAAGGCTTGGATGGGTAAAGTCTTACCGGAAGATGTGGACGAAGGGCATCTTGATCCAAACGGGAAAACCATGGAAATATTATCTGAACACACAATAGAAGGTTGGCTTGAAGGGTACCTATTAACTGGAAGACACGGCTTCTTAAACACGTACGAAGGTTTTGCACCGATTATTGTGTCGATGGTAAATCAATTTGGTAAGTGGCTTGATATATCTTCAGATGTTCACTGGAGGGCACCTATATCTTCTTTAAACATTCTTCTTACCTCAGTGGTATGGAGACAAGATCACAATGGTTTCACACATCAAGACCCAGGTTTCATCAATGCAATAGTAGACAAATGGCCTAACATAGTGAGAGTGTATTTCCCAGCAGATGCTAACTGCCTCTTAGCGACAGTTAAATACTGTTTAGACACAACAAACAGGATAAATGTTATAGTCATAGACAAGCAAAAACACCCGCAATATTTGGATATAAACAAAGCGCAGCAGCATATAATAAAAGGAATCAGTATATGGGAGTTTGCTTCTAATCATCCTTATGAAGAGCCAGATGTAGTAATAGCATCTTGCGGAGATATACCTACCAAAGAAGCTGTATCAGCAGCTTTAACGTTGAGAGAAATATTCCCGGATGTAAAAATAAGGTTTGTGAACGTACATAATCTCTTTAGGCTTACACCAAGCTTTGAGCATCCGGAAGGGCTCACCGATCAGGAATTCGATGCCTATTTTACAACGAGCAAGCCCATAATATTCAACTTCCACGGTTATCCCTGGCTTATACACAGACTTACGTACAAGCGCACTAATCACAAGAATTTACACGTCAGAGGTTATAGAGAAAACAGAAAGATAGGCATAGACGCCACGCACCTTTCCTCTATGTTAAAAGGTAGAGGTGGGATCACAACACCTATGCAACTTGCTATTATTAACCAAATAGACCGTTTCAGCATAACTATGGATGTAATAGACAGATTACCACAATTAAAGGATAAAGCTGGACGCTTAAGGGACCGGCTCAAGGAAATTCAGCTAGATGTATTAAGGCACGCATACAAATATGGAATTGATGAAGAAAAATACAACACCGTTGGGATAATTGAAATCTAACAGACTCAGAAAGTCTTTCTTCGGTGACGAGAACACATGCCAACTATATCCAGGCTTATGGTTATAAATAAGTCTTTGATTGGCCATGATTTCATAGATAGTTGAACAAAAATTGATGGTTTAGGGACTTGAAAGTGTGATACAGATCTAATTTACACATAAAATTTTTCGTCGAAACAGTAAAACTAGCTTATCTTTTTGACTAAGCACAAGCGGCTTAAAATGATCATTTTCCTCTTATCTTTGGCCGCGAAACGGTGCTTATTAGCTGCCTCTTTTTAGGCAATTGAAAGCGTTAAAACCTGTTAATTGAAGACTTTCAAATAAGAAGAAACTACACGAAATTACTGGTTCTGAAAAACCCTTTCTCTAGTGAAAATCCTCAACTAAACGTTTTGTCTTTACACGCCAATCGCTACAGCGTGGTAAAGTAATGTTGGAGGGTTCATCATGACTATGATTCTAAAAGCTGATCCTATTCAACCAAGTACAAGTATTATTCAAAAGGCAGCGTCGGTGATAAAAGAAGGTGGAGTTGTTGCCTTTCCCACCGAGACAGTCTATGGTCTGGGTGCTGATTGTTTCAACATAGCTGGAGTTTTAAAGATTTTCAAGATTAAAAATCGTCCACCAGACAATCCGCTTATAGTTCACATTTGCGAGCAAGATCAACTTTTCGAGCTTGTTTCGCAAGATATTAAGGTAGCAGAAAAAGTTATTGAAAGATTTTGGCCTGGTCCCGTGACTTTGATATTCAGAAAATCTCCCCGAGTGCCAAAAGAAGTCACCGGAGGGCTCGAAACAGTTGCAGTGAGGATGCCAAGCCATCCCGTAGCTACGCTTCTCATAAAACTCAGTGGTACACCGATAGCGGCACCGAGCGCAAACTTATCCGGTAGACCAAGTCCAACAAGTGCTCAACATGTCATTGAAGATTTGTATGGAATGGCCGACGTAATTATAGACGCTGGTGAGACACCTTTGGGCCTTGAATCAACAATCATCGATTTTTCAAGGGATCGCGCAGTGATACTAAGGCCCGGACCGGCTACTGTCGAAGAGTTAAGACAGGTAATTCCAGAATTAGAGGTACCAGAATTTCTCTCAAAAACAGAAGAACAACCAGCTCGTCCCCTATCACCTGGCATGACTTATCGACATTATTCACCCAACAAGCCATTGATACTCGTTTGCAACGAAGCAAAACTTGACAAGGTTCTAGCGGAATATGCGGATGCACCAATAATATGTCCTGAAGAATATTCAAACAGATTTCGGAATCGAAAGCTAATCATCCTTGGTCGACTAAGTGAGCCGTACACAATAGCACAGAATCTTTATGCTACTTTACGAAAAATTGACACGATGCCTATTACTGCAGCTATTGTGCTGGCTATGGAGCCAAAAGGAATACTTTTCTCTGTGATGAATAGACTGAAAAAGGCTGCTAGCAAAATTATTGAATAACTTTTCACATTCTTAACAAATACTTACCAATAACTTCAGATAAGTCGTGTCTTCATATTCTTCTTAATCACTTAAAATAGTGATTGAAGAAAGCCACTCTTGAGGGAGGTGAAAAGCCTTGGAAAGCACCAGTAGTTCTCTTAGTTTGCCGCCATAACATCGGTAGGAGGTGAGGCGATGAAAGTAAGAGTACAAGTCGACATTAAGAAATTTATTGAGAACAAAGATTTTAGAACGCTAAAAATGCTTCTTTCTGAACAAGAACCTGCAGAAATACTTGAAATGATCGAAGAACTGCCATCCGACGAAAAAATCGTCGTTTTTCGTTTGTTACCAAAAGATAAAGCTGCCCTTGTTTTCAGTGAATTAGAAGCAGATGACCAGATAGCCTTAATAGAACTATTCAAAGAGGAAAAACTTAGAGAAATCTTCCTTTCAATGGATCCAGACGATAGAGCCGAACTTCTAGAAGAAATGCCAGCAAATGTGGTCAATCAATTACTATCTTATCTAGCACCAGATGAAAGAAAACTTACTTTGTCTTTACTCAACTATCCTGAGAACTCCGCTGGACGTCTGACAACACCGAAGTGTCTCGAATTGTACGAAAGCATGACTGTCAAAGACGCTCTGGAGAAGATCAGGAAGGAGGGTAAGGACAAAGAAACTGTACAGGTAATGCCGATTATTGATAAAACCAGGAAATTAGTTGGTACCGTTGAGCTTCAAGATTTGATTTTTGCGGATCCTGATAGTTTTGTAAATCAAATCATGAATCCAGAACCTGTTTTTGTCTATGCAACCGATGACCAAGAGCATGTCGCACAAGTGATGAGAAAATATGACTTATTCGTGGTTCCAGTTGTGGACAGTGAGCAAAGACTCATAGGAATTATAACCATAGACGACGTAATAGATGTTATCGACGAAGAAGCAACAGAAGATATTCAGAAGATGAGCTCAGTTATCACTATAGAAGAATCATATTTCCACACCAGTCTTTTCAAGTTAATAGGAAGGCGAACACCATGGTTGATAGCTCTCTTACTTTTAGGAACTCTGAGCCAGGGAATAATATCAAGTTTCGAGGGTCTTCTAGCGACTTTGCCGATAATAGCTGCCTTTATGCCGGCTATGATTGATTCAGGTGGAAATATAGGTTCTCAAATCTCCGCCCTGATAATACGAGGAATGGCGCTTGGTGAAATCAAGCAAAAAGATTGGTGGAGGGTTTTAACCAGAGAACTGGTTGTATCTTCAATGATGGCTTTCATCCTCGCGATTGCACTTTTCTTAAGATCGATGATAACAACATCTGCCCTAAATGTGAGTCTCGCCGTGTCCACTGCTTTGATCGTTGTTACAATTTATTCAAATCTTTTGGGTGCTTCATTACCATTCATCGCTAAGACAATACACGTTGATCCAGCTATAATGGCTGGACCGCTCTTAACAACGATTGTCGATATATCAGGAATTGCAATTTACTTCTACGTCATAAAACTTTTCTTTGGCTAAAAAGCTGGCCAGGGGAAATCCCTTTGGCCATATTTCTTAATCTGGAAAAACTGTAAAACTTTGGGCTTCAAAATCCTGAACCAAGGGGGGATAAAATGAAAGTTGCAATTGTAGCGGACAGTAGTGTTGATTTTCCACAAGGCTACTCTACGGAGTTTCCAATATACATCTTGCCGTTAAGAGTATACGTTGATGATGTTGAATATCGTGACAAGGTAGACATATCTGATCAACAATTCTACACTTATGCTTTAGCAGGAAAAAAAGTGGGCACATCAATGCCAAACGCTGGAGAAACAACGAATTTGTTGAAAGATCTTTGCTCTGAGTATGACCATGTATATATAGTAACCATATCCAGTAAACTCAGCGGAACTCACAACATGCTTGCCATGATCATTGATCAACTAGGAGTTAAGAATGCCACTCTGCTGGATTCAAAAAGTGGAAGTGTTAAGAGCTTCTACTTCTTACATAGGCTAGCTTGTGACCTTTCGAAAGGCAAGAAAGTTACGCCTGAGGAAGCAGAAAAATATGTGAGCGAATCCGAATTGCTTTTCACAGTTATGACACTTGATTATTTGGAAAAGGGTGGAAGAATTGGAAAAGCCAAGGCAATACTTGGGAAAGTTCTGAAGCTAAAACCCTTGCTTTCGACAGATCTTGATGGAGAAGTTCATTCAGTGGCAAATTACAGACATATTTCAAAGCTCATTGAAGGTGCAGTGCAAAGAGCGAGAAAATTTGTAGGTTCTAAGAATCATATTATAATCGGAGGTTACGGTGCCGACAGCATGAAACAATACCTAGATGATCTTTTACTGCATTTTGAGAAATCGAAGATCTTTGGTTTGGCAAGAATAGGTCCAGCAATAAGTGCTCACGTAGGGCCAGAAGTCTTTGGGTTGGTGATTGGTTTAATTTGAAAACAAAAAGACTCGGTGAAGAGAAATCTTCACCGAGCTAATTCAATTTCACTTGAGGTACTTGTTAAACCAGCCAATTATCTCCTGGAGTCGTCTCAACCTATGCATTGGTTTACCACTTCTACTCAGCTCGTGGTTTTCGCCTCTAAAAATAACCAACTTTGAATCAATGCCATGGTACTTTAGAGCAGTAAACATTTGAATTGCTTCGACAAGCCAGCACCGATAATCTTCGTCAGAATGAATGAAAAGCGTTGGGGTTTTAACTTTATCAGCATACTTCATAGGTGAATGATACCAAAGTTTCTCATAATCAGACCAAGGTGTTGCCAAGTGTTGATCTTCAACAAAGAAATAGCCAATATCAGTTGTTCCAAATTTTGAAATCCAATTAGCTATACTCCTTTGCGAAACAGCTGCTTTAAATCTATCGGTATGCCCGATTATCCAATTTGTCATGAAACCACCGTATGATCCTCCGGTTACGCCGAGTCTGGATTCATCAATGAATGAATGTCTCTTGACTGCTTCTTCTACGAAGATCATTAAATCTTCGTAATCAACCGTTCCGTATTTTCCTCGAATATCTGCAAATTCATTTCCTCTACCGTCGCTTCCACGAGGGTTCGTGTAAATGACCACATACCCTTCGTTTGCTAAAACTTGCATTTCGTGGAAAAAGACTTCTCCATAAACCGTTTTTGGACCACCGTGTATGTTAAGTATTGCTGGATACTTCTTTGAAGGATCAAAATCTGTTGGCCGCATGATGTATCCTTCAAGTAGAACTCCGTCTTTCGAATAAAACGTGAATCTCTCAGGTTTGGACAGAGTTTTATTACTAATAACCCACTCATTGAAAAAGGTTAATTGGACCTCCTCATGATTCAAAAGCTGGTAGGCTTCTTGCAGCTTTAGATCTCTCATTCCTACAAAAGCTATCTTTTCGTTACACACGTCGATACCATCGATTGATCCACCTTTAGTTGTGAGCTTTTCTACATTTCCATCAAGATCAATCCTGTTCAGATAAGAGCTATTCCATTCAGTAGTCACGAAGTACAAATATGTGCCATCGACTTTTGCATCTTTGTTAGAACCATATCGACAATCTGAATTCACACTGTTACGCAAGCTCAAATCAAAGTTTGGGGTCAAAAGCTTTACTTGCATTGTATTTGGATCGAGCAGGAAGAATTTCGGGTTTTCGTTTATTCCGTACTTTTTCATATTAGTACCAGCAAAGATGATTTTGTCTTTTAGAAAGAAGGCATAGGTATAATCAAATGGGTCTTCATGAGTGAGTTTTGTAAGCTTTCCATCAGCTACATCATACAAGTAAAGATCTGAGCGGATTTGCATCTTATGTTCAAATCGATTGCAAATGAACAAAAGTTGCTTTTTATCCTCACTCAAAGTAAAATGCTCCACATTCGTTAATTCGTCAGTTATGGGCGAAAGGCTTGAGTTTGAGGAATCAAAAAGGTAAAGCCTTGTTCTCTTTTTATTTGTAAAGCCAACACCATTTGACCAAAATGGTATTTCATCAAGAACTTCGTAATCCTTTTCTTCTTTCAATTTCTTTAAGGCCTTTTCCTTTTCTTTCTCATCCAAACTACAGAAATTTGCTGTCTTTGGATCATAAACGGTCATAAGAACGTATTTGTTTTCACAAATTTTCTCAATGCGTTTCACGCTTAGAGGTATTTCAAAAGCTCTCTCAGCTTCTCCTCCGTCAATATTTATTTTGTAATAAACAGTGAATGGTTCTCCAGATTCTTTTCTTTTCTTGTCCTTCTCCTCTCTGATGGTAGGAAAAAGTATCGTTCGATCATCTAACCAGATAAAAGCACCTTCTTTCCCAAAGTTTGTGAGCTGTTTTAAGGTTTTAGTTTCAAAATCATAAAACCAAATCTTGGAGATGTACTCGTTTTCTTCTGGATTCATTTGATGCACAACAAACCCAAGGTACCTTGAACTAGGCGAGAACAAAAGGTTCGATATGAATTTGTACTTGAAGAAATCATCGACTTTCAACTTTTCCATCCTATCTCCTCCAATCGTTCGCATTCAGTACTATTTTACCAAACAAAAAGGCCAGGTTTTAACCTGGCCGATTATTCTCAAAAGACACTTTTTAAACCTTTCTACACCATTCCATGACTTCTTCGACGCTTATTGTTGCCAGAGCTATGTGGTTGTCGGCCGCCCCATAGTAAACGTAGAATTGTCCTTTGTATTCAACCATTGCGTCGCTGAATACGACTGTTGGGACACCACCGAAGATTTCCCATTCCTCCTCGGGTTCTAGAATAGGTTCCTCACTTCTCTTCAAAACTTTTGTTACATCGTTAAGATCTATCAAAATGAAACCAAGTCTGTATATAGGTCTTGGAGCATCTTCAACACCATGGTACAGAAGAAGCCATCCATAAGGTGTTTTTATCGGTGGAGCACCTGCCCCGATTTTCAGATTATCCCAGTAGCCTTGTCTTGGTTTTGCAATGCTAACAAAGTCTCTCCAGTGTATCAGATCGTCAGAAAAAGCCAACCATATGTCTGGCGGTATTCTATGTAACATAACGTATTTACCGTTGATTTTTTCCGGAAAGAGTGCGGCATCTTTGTTATCGACATCTGGTATGACAACCCCGTAGCGTTTCCATGTGAGAAAATTTTTTGTAGAAGCCATGGAAATTCTCACACCAATAGGTGAATATGCTGTGTAGAGAATATAGTATTCATCACCTATCTTAGTTATCCTTGGATCTTCTACACCGTAGAGTTCATATTTG
>JBEPZZ010000017.1:0-17069 GCA_041640575.1 Pseudothermotoga sp.
TTGGTGAGAAAAAGTGGTGAGATATCCACTTGACAAGTTCAACGTCTTTTACCGAAAGAAAGCTGAATCCGTCTATGCGCTCTAGAACTGGTTTGACTTTTCTTGTGGATGATTCTACTTTTTCTAACACGTAACCTTTAACCTTATTCCCATGTAAATCAACGACAACCCTTTCGCCTAATTCCAAGTCCAATTCAGAGCTATAAGTGAAGGATAAATTGATAGGAGCCTCAGAAATGGCGATGTTGTAGAACATCTTGCTCAGTTATCCTTGCGCTTCCAGATGATACCTTTTCTTGAAGTTATAAGTTTTAGCACGCTTGGAAATTCAACAGGATGATTTTCTATGACTTCAATGATAAGATCCTCTGGGATTGATGTTTCGATCCATATCTCATCGAGCCCAATTTCGCTTTTTTCCATTTTAATAACAATATTATTAACAGCTTTCTCGATTGCCTTAGCATATCTTGTATAATCCATTCATCTATCCTCCAAACGAATTATATAAACGGCATCTTCACCGTCTATTTCTTTTAAACACACTTTGACCTTTTCACGAGTCTTAGATGTTGGTAAGTTTTTCCCAACAAAATCTGGTCTTATCGGCAATTCTCTGTGCCCTCTGTCCACCAAAACAGCCAACTGAACGCTCTTTGGTCTGCCTCGTCTCATTATGCCATCTAACGCCGCTCTCACGGTTCTACCCGTGAACAACACATCATCTACCAGAACAACGGTTTTTGCATTGACATCAAGGTTGATAGAACTTTTGTCAACTTCAGTTCGCCTTTCATCATCTCTGTATGGTCCTACATCAAGGTATCCAACCCCAACATCTTTTCCCTCGATGAGCTTAATGTTCTTTGCTAAACGGTTTGCTAAAATAGCCCCACGGGTCAAAATGCCGATCAAGATAATGTCGGCAATGCCGTTGTTTTTTTCAAGTATCTCATGGCTTATTCGCATTAATGATCTTCTTATTTCTTCATCAGAGAGAACCTTAACACTCAGCATGAACCTGTTACCAGTTAAAACCTACTCTAAAGTCGATTTGCCAATTGTAACCAAGTTCTCTTAACAAATCAGAACTGTTAAGTGTTGAGAATGGGTACAGGACCGAAAAGCCAAAATCCATTGTTCCAAAATCAACTGTTGCGCCGAATTCCACAGATATACTTGACTCAGTGAGCGATTTATACAAAAATGGCATCGAAACATAAAGACTGACTGGGTTTACATTAAGTTGTGCAGACGGAGCAAAGTTCCAAAGTTCGTCGTTAAAATAAGTGACATCAAAAGAGAATACCATTTGCTCAAAATCTAGCTTTAGCCCCCCACCCAGACTGAGAACCTTCATTTCAGGTGATTTTGAAGACCAGAGCTGTAATTTTTTCAACGCGATACTGTATCCCAGATAACCACCTTCGACAAATTTTCCTTGCATACCAAGATCCACAAAGACCGAATAATTTTCTGTACCGTTCTCGACAACTTTGTCCAATCCAATGCCAGCTCCAAGACTAGCGTTTCCTGCTTTTCCAGCGACAACATAAAGAAATGACAACCTTTCGACATTGAAATCAGTGAAATCTGCGGACAGACTGATGATTCCTGCCAAGGAGTCTATTGGTGGTTGTACTAGTGAAACAGAAAAACTTCTCGAGATATTTGTTCCAAGTCTAAGTGTTCCTCCAAGCAAAAGCCTTCGAAGTTCATTTTCAACGATGCCAGCAGGATTAGTCCTAAAAGCCCATGGTCCTACAGCACCTGAATACATACCCCCATCTGAGAAATTAAAAATGTCAGCCTTCAACGTATTAAAAAACACCAATACTGCTAAAACGATCATCAATAACTTTCTCCTGCTCATAAGCTTTCAGCACCTCCTCTTTGAAGGACTTGAACGTACGCTCGGCAATGGCTTCTCGGACTTTTTCCATAAACCTCATCATAAAATATAGGTTATGGTAGGTCAAAAGAATACCACCAAGTGTTTCACCTCGATCAATCAAATGATGAATGTAAGATCTACTAAAAGTCCTGCAAACCTTGCACAAACACTTTTCGTCAAGAGGATTCTTATCAGTTTTGTATCTTCCTGCTTTCACATTAAGTCTACCATTCCATGTCAATGCAGTGCCATGTCTTGCAAGTCTGGTTGGAAATACACTGTCAAACATATCGATACCAAATTCAACAAGTCTTATTATTAAAGCTGGTGATCCTCCACCCATGAAGTATCTTGGTTTGAAGCGAGGCAAGTTAGAAGCACTGATTTCTGACATATAAAGTGTTTTCTCATACTCTTCACCCAGACTCAATCCCCCAATCGCAAAACCATCAAACGGATATTCTGATAGATTCTTAGCACTTTCCAGGCGCAAATCTTCGTACATTCCACCTTGAACAATAGCAAAGAGCAACTGATGCTTGTTCACACCCTCTTCGAGGCACTTGAGAGCCCAACGATGAGTTCTTTTGGTTGCCTCTCGAGTTTCTTCGTAGCTGCTGAATGGCGAAGCACAATGGTCCAGAACCATCACTATGTCAGAATTAAGAACCCGTTGGATATGCATTGAATATTCCGGTGTAAGAAAAACCTTTGAACCATCAAGTGGTGAAGTTATCAAAACACCTTCTTCGGTTATCTTGATTAGTTTCCTTAGGCTAAAAACTTGAAAACCACCACTATCTGTTAGAATCGAGCTGTCCCAGCCCATGAATTGATGTAGTCCGCCATGCAAACCAATCACTTCAAGGCCAGGTCGAACTGCAAGATGATATGAATTGCCTAAAAGTATACCTACACCGATTTCCTTTAGGTCTTCTGACCTCATCAGTTTAACATTTGCGTTGGTACCAACTGGCATAAAAATCGGTGTTTCATGTACACCGTGAGCTGTTTTTAACCTACCGACTCTTGCTGAACCAAATTCGCTTATAATCTCAAATGTCGAGCTTTCCACGCTCTTTCGCAGCCTCCCTAATAGATTTCAATGCTCCTTCAGCCTCTCCGGATAAGGTACGAAGTTCATGTCTCAAATGTTCAACAAATTGTTCGTCCTTTATAGCATTCAAATTGATAAGTACATTAGCTTTAGCAGCTTGAAAGGCACCGAATGCTAATTCCGCCGAGCTAACAGCATCTGAAATTGCATTTACATTACCCCATTTTGCGGTAATCTCAGCGAACCTTAGCACTTCTCTTGAATAACGACAAATTTCATACGGCACCTTGGCTGCCTTTTTCAGTGCCTCTTGTATTCTATTTTTGCGTTGTTCTTTTTGTTCGGGAGTCTCCTTTGGCATTCTATAGGCTTCCATAACCTCATCAAATGCTCTGATATCCGAATCTATGTGCTCCATCATTAAAAGGCGAATCTCCTTCATGCTTTCAAGTACTCTCTCCATTTCTGCATGCAAATCAGCATAGTCATTTCTGGCAAGCGTTAAATTAGCAACCATTTCATTGAGTGCCGCAGACAAAGCACAAACGAGCGCACTTACAGCGCCGCCCCCTGGTGTCGGATTCTTATCAGAGACTTTCTCGATGAAATCCCGCAAAGTCAATTTAACATAATCCACGACTTACACCCCCGTCAGCAATCAATTGAACGCCGGAACTAGTCCCTATTCTATCGGCTCCAGCAAGTACTAGTTGCAAAGCTTGCTGAAATGTCTTTATACCTCCGGACGCCTTAACACCTAGACCTGGAACACACCACTTCATCAAATGGACATCTTCTACTGTTGCTCCTGAGCTACCAAAACCAGTAGATGTTTTCACAAAGGAAGCCTTTGCAAGTTGGCTGATTACACATGCCGCAATTTTCTCTTCATTCGTTAAATAGCAAGTCTCTATTATCACTTTCACTGCTGCGGGTAGAGAAGCTTCAACAACTCTTGATATTTCATCGTAAATGTAATCCCATTGCCTTGACTTCAGCATGCCAATGTTCAAAACCATATCAATCTCATTTACGCCTACTTCCACGAGTTGTCGCGCTTCCATTGCTTTTATTTTGGGAGTGTTAGCTCCCAATGGAAACCCAACAACGCTTACTACTTTAATACCAGTACCACGAAGTTTCTCACTAGCCAACCGAGCATAACATGGATTAACGCATACACCGAGAAAATGACATCTTACAGCTTCATCACATAAACGTTCAACATCATCTGGCGAAGCCGTAGGTTTTAAGAGAGTATGTTCAATCTTGGATGTTATTTCTTCTTTCGATATTTGCTTTCCCGAAGTTAATTCAAATTTGTAGCCATCTTTATAAGCACTTAACTTTTCTTCAATAGCAGCCTCCAAGAGCATAAAATCACCTCAAAGTCCCAAGGTATCGCTTATTCGTCTCATTGCATTCAAAGATAGTTCGAGAAATTCCTCCAGTGACAAACCAAAATTCTCGCAGCTCTTAATTTGATCTCTACTAGCACCTTTGGCAAAAGATTTTTCTTTAAATCTTCTCATTAGAAAATCTGTATCAATCACAGACAAAGATTTCTGGGGAGTTATCAAAGCTCCAGCAATTACAAAACCAGTCACAGGATCTGCAGCATATATAGCTTTTTCAATGTTTTCAGAGATTTCCTTTTTCTCGCAGTGAGCTAATATCGCGTTCAAAACCTTCTCAGGGACATCATATTTTCTCAATATTTCAACTGTTTTGAAACCATGTTCTTGCGGATTATCTTTTGTGTAATCGTAATCGAGATCGTGCAATAGACCAGCTAGTCCCCATACTTCCTCATCCTCGTTCATTCTTTTTGCCAAATCTCTCATAACAGCTTCAACGGCAAAACAGTGTTTGATAAGGTTCTTCGTTTTCAGGTGTTCTTCCAACAATTTGTATGCTTGTTCTCTGCTGATCAAAGATTAACCCTCCCAATGTCAGAGACAAATATAGCTATTCAAAGAGTTTTTACACGAGAATTTTTGTCTTTCTTTTACAGTAGTATTTAACATTTGCACTAGGTGCCGCATTTTAATTTTACCACAACGTTGCCAGCAATCATAAATCATTCTTGCATTGCGTTCAGCGAAGCTTTTTAATTAAATCAAATTACTTTTTACTTTTGCTCTCAAGCAGGACAGATTATGCTCAGAATTCATTCTTTTGTTTTGTCACCATCTTGAATAAATCATCTACCCCGAGATTTTATAAAAAATCAGACTTTTAGCTATACTATCAGTAGCTCAGCGAAAACCAAAATTTCCCCGGTTGAAATCTTATCTTTCGCGCTAGGTGTGGATGCACAAGGAATAATTATATGCAGACACATGTGGTGAAAGTTAAGTTTGCTTTACGACTATTTTCGGCATCCTTTTTTGTGTGAGATCTCAATGATTTTTTGCTTCACAAGTCACATTATCGCGGAAAACCAACTCAATAATTCAACCAAAATCCAAAACTTCTGTGACAAAATTTAAATTAATACTTATTAAAATGAATCCTGAGGTGCTAAGCACTACTCTTTGGATCAGCAATTACCTGACGTAGATTTGCATAACCATATTTACATTAGTTTCTTAAGTTGCTGTGATTTTTACCGAGTAGACTTGGAACAAATTGCAAAAAAATTCTTTCAAAGTTCTTTCACCAAATTCATGATCCTGAGATTATGAATAGTGATTCTCTCTAGGTGAAAGCTCAGAACCATTTTTTATCATTATCTTCAACAGTTTCAAAGTTCCACCAACCTTTTTCGTAAAAATACTTCCAAAGTCCTGCAATTGGTAGTCCAATTACAACGTAAGGATCACCCACAATACGCTCAACAAAGATGGAACCAAGATCTTGTATGCCATAAGATCCCGCTTTTCCTGCTGAAAAATTGCTCGCATAGAACTCTAAAAAGCAATCTGGTACCTTCCTAAATTTCACTCTTGCAGTGCAATAATCTTGCCACACCTCCGAGGAGCTCACAACAGTAACTGCCGTGTGAACCGTGTGCCATCGCCCCATCATTCTCAAAAGCTGAGATCTTGCCTCCATAGAATTGTAAGGTTTCCCAAGTATAATGCCATCAATCTCAACAACTGTATCGGCTCCAATAACAACCGCATCGTGATTTTTTTCAAAAGCACTCAGCGCCTTTACGAATGAAAGCTTCTTTACCGTTTCTTCAGCACTACGCTCAATTGTTTCCTGGATTTTTGGGTCCACTATTTCGAAGTTTTTGAAGATCATTCTCAATATTCTTTCGCGTCTTGGGGAGGTCGAAGCCAATATCAACCTCACTAACATAGTCCCCTACCTTTCTCACTATTAAGGCATTGGTAAAGGCTCCTGGAATACCGAGTAACAACATATAAGGAATTAGAATTAGGAATGCCGAGGACTTAATCAAAGCTGATCCGATGAGTGCTTGAATCAGATTATTGGTTATGCTACCTAGCAAACTAGTTCCAAAGAGACCTAGAAGATTTGTTTGGAGAACCGCAAACTGAACAAGTCCCGATGAAAACGAACCAGCTAGACTCATAAAAAAAACAGGATCGAAAAAGTGGCCTGTGACTAAATTCCCAACTACACTTTTTCCGATCGCAATCAGAATCGTTGTTCGCAAACCAAAGTTGTATGCGGAAAGCAACACAACAAAATTTGATAAGCCCCATTTTCCAAATGGAACTGGGAAAGGTATGAAACTCTCAAAAATGTACATTATTGAACCAACAGCTATCAAAACTGAAGAAAGAGCAATACTTTTTGACCTCACCATGTCATTGCATCTACCTTTCTGGACCTTCCAATTACTCTAATGATAACTTTGTTTGGCACACACACTATTATCCCAGACTTTATCCTTCCCATTCTTTCACAGATCTTATTCGGGCAAGAAGCCTCTTTTACAAAAACACCGCTGTCTTCGTAAACAATTCTCATGATTACATTGTTCTCATCGACTATTGAATAAATCCCTGGTTCTGTAATGTGCATCACTGTAGATCCATCTTTGATTACTTCAACGGAACTAATAGACGTCTTGCTGCCGAAGATTAAGAATGGCAGAAGAACTCCTAAAATGACAAGAAGAAGCAAATCCAGCCTGTTTATCAAGGGAATTTCTCGTTTATTATGGCTATTTTTTTCTTTCATATATTTTCATCGCCGGAGATCTCTTGATACTTCCGTCCTCAAGAACTAAAAGTGTTACGCCGCCAAATTTTGGATACTCGAGGACCACATACTCCCAGTCATTTGCGGAAACAAAACCAGCTGTAGATAAAGCATCGGCTGTTAAAGCGTTTTCAGCAATAACGGTTACGGAAATTGCCCCGCGTGCTGGGTAACCAGTTTTTGGATCAATTATATGGTGGTACCTCACCCCTTCATGTACGAAATATCTTTCATAATCACCAGATGACGCAACTGCTCCTTCAGTCATATAGAGGTACGTGATGGCCTCGGTTGGCTTTCTTGGATCCCTCACACCTATTACCCAAGGTCGCGATCCAAATTTGGGTCCTATGATTCTTATATCACCACCGACTTCGACAAATCCTGTGCAATCTGGATCGATTTCCTTGGCAATTTGGTAAGCTCGATCAAGTGCATATCCTTTTGCTATTCCACCCAGGTCCAGTCGAACATTATTTGTCAATGCGATCCTTCTGGTTTTCGGATCAAGTTCCACGCGCTTATACCCACTATGTTCTAATGTTTGTTTGATTACCGTATCAGCAGGAATAGTGTCAGGCACTTTCTCATCTAGTTTATCAAAACCCCATACAGAAATTAATTGTCCGAGTGCTGGATCAAAAGCACCATTTGTCAGATCTGAAAACTTGAGTGCTGAATCTATGAGAACAAAAGTTTCCTCATCAAGATCGATCCAACCTTCAGATGAATTAATGTAACTAATAACACTTTGAGGATCCTTTGGATTGTATTTCTTGTAGATTCTTTCGAGTTCTCTGAAAATTATTTCAGCGAGTTGCTTAGAACTCGTTTTGGAAGACGAAATCACAATCCTGCAGTAAGTTCCCATTGTAATTCCGTTTAATTCATAGTAAACAGTTCTTGGTGAATTTGCAAAGATTCTGATGAGAAATATTGCAAGAAAAGTCAACCCTATGATAAAAATCAAAAAGATTGTCCGATCAAATCTCAGATTATTCTTACTACTTTCTCTCCGCACTTAGTACACCTACCTTCTCTGTCAAGCGCATAAATTTGTACGCTGTAACCAACCCTCCTGATTAGCAATGTGCCACACTTTGGACAGACGGTATTTTCGTAATTTTCGTTCCATACGTTACCAATATAGACAAAATCAAGGTATTTTTTTGCGAGTTCATAAAATCTTACCAGATCTTCAGTGGGTGTTGGTGGAATGCTGTACTTGTAATTTGGAAAATATCTAGTTAAATGAAGGGGAATAGATCTGCTTAAACTCGCCAACCACTTAAATTCTTTCTCCAGCAAATCTTGATCATCGTTGAGACGAGGAACTATCAGAGTAGTGATTTCAACGTGCACACCGCTATTTAAAGCTATTTCTATTGTTCTCTTGACAGTCTTGAGGTCCCCAGCCAGCTTCTTGTAGACATCCTCATCAAATGCTTTTAAATCTATGTTCATGGCATGGACGGATTGGAGAAGCAGGTGTAAAGGCTCTTCACTTATCATTCCATTGGTCACAAGTACATTATATATTCCTTCTTTAGCAGCGATTCTTGATGCATCCAAGACAAACTCAAACCATACAAAAGGTTCATTGTAAGTGTAGGCTATGCCTTTCGATTTTCTAGAGAGTGCAATTGAAACAAGTTGTTCGGGGCTTATTCTTCGAGCTGGCGCAACTTCTTGAGATATTTCCCAGTTCTGGCAAAACGGGCATTTCATGTTACAACCAAATGTTCCTACAGAGAGAATCTGGTCTCCAGGATTCAAGTGAAAGAGAGGTTTCTTTTCAATTGGATCCATTGCCATTGACGTTACCAATCCATAGTTCAGAGCCTTTAGAACGCCGTCTTCATTTTTACGAGTCAGGCATAAACCTATCTGACCATCATCCAGAACACAATGATGGAAGCACAGTTCACACCTTACTTTCCTATCCGCAAAGGTCGAAAAGTAAAGCGCAATCTTATCCACAAAATCACCTCTTAGTGGTAACGGTTCACAGTAAACGTGTGTATCTCAAATTTTTCAAAAGGCGTAATACTGGCTTTTCTCAAAACAATTTTAAGTTGTTGTTCAACAGTTTCAATACCCGGAAGGTCTGGCAGCAATAGTGCTTTCTTGAAGCCACTCACAACGATAACTCCATACTTCTTTGGATCCAGTTTCATGTATTCCTCCATTGTCGTTGGTTGAGGTTCGCTTAGTATGTCGACAGTAACTTCTATTTGGTCAAGTTCGTCTTGCCTTACTGGCTCGAAACGAGGATCCTCCGTCGCTGCTGCTATTGCATTGTACTCGATCTCCTCGGCCAAATTAATTCTAGTGGGACGATACGTACCTATACAACCCCTTAGTGAACCATCAATTGTGTGTAAGCTAACAAACGCGCCCGCTCGTTTTTCAAGCAAATCGATTGGTGCACCATCATTCAGTGGATCAAGAAAACGATTGTACTTCACATAGGCCTCAATACATTTGATTGCCCATCTTACGTATTCGTGTTCGCCTTTCATAAGATCACCCCCTTAATGGTTCCATTAAACTGAATTAAGGCAACTATTAGCATGAAACAAACGTTTCGATACTTCGTCAAACGTTTCTAACTGAAAACTGTCATCAAAAATCAAACAACAGTTCCCCGAAATCTCTGATAAGCAGTGGCACAGCATCTCAGCAACATGTCTTGAAAATTCAATATCTTCTTGAAGTGGTGTCATGAACCAGGGTGGTGTGGTTAAAATAAGTGTCTTTTCAGAAAAAACAGTACCAGGGTTAGGCCCAAAAGAAATCTCAGTTTCTTGACTTTCAAAAAGTTTTTTAGAAGCAAACATTTGCATAACGAATTGTGATGAAGCAACGAAAAGTGAGAGATCTCCCTTAAATCGAACTATAACTCGACAATTCTGTTCCCTTGAGAAAGATTTCAAAAATAGCAACAAGTCAAAAAGATTAGTCTCAAGTGTTGCTTGCCCAATTCGATTTGTTCCCAATGGAAGTGACGCATCAGGAATGAATAAAACATCAACTCCTACACCCATTGATATGAATTTTGATGCAATCCGAAAAACGTTGATACCTCCGATCATCACAATTTTATTCAGACTGAACTTTGAAACAAACTCGACCAAACTACTCGAACAGTTGCTATTTGAATTGTCAAATGACCCTTTACACCTCATGAACACAACTTCTATATTTTCCTTCAAGATCTCAATGATTTCATTCACAAAGGTGTCAACACAGAAGTTATTTTCCAACACTATTATTCCTACACGCAACTAGAATCCCTCTATGTTAATTATACTCTTGCGTAAAATCAAAAAATTTGGGTTGCTAGTGGCAACCCAAATTTTAGTTCAGTAAAATTTTGGTTTAAGGAATCACATGTTAACAGCTGTGAGTTGTTTTTCTTGTTGTAAGATATCTTTGAAATGAACACAATCTCCTAACTTGGATTTCGACAGCATATTGGTTAAAACCTTTTGTGGTCCAACTTCTACAAAAGTTCCCACTCCTAGATTTGCGAGACAAACCATCGAATCATACCATAGTACTGGTCCACTTATCTGAGCTAGAACATTTCTCTTTATCTCATCAGGATCCTCAACAGGACGAGCGCAACTGTTCATTACTACAGGCCAACGAGGTTTTCTAAATTTGACACCTTTCAGATCCTGTGCCAACTTTTCCCTCGCCTTCTCAAGCAAGGGAGTGTGGAATGGTCCACTAACTTTCAGCTCGACAACCCTCTTTGCCCGCTTTCTTAAGACTTCACAAGCTTCGACAATCTTCTCCCTTAGTCCACTGATTACAACCTGATCACTTGTATTGTGGTTGGCTATCCACACACCGTCAATATCTTTGATTAACTCATTTACATCTTGAACGGTCAATCCAATAACAGCAGCCATAGTTCCTTGTCCCGGAACTATTGCCTCAGAGATGTACTCACCTCTTTTTCTGACTATGTATATTCCTGTCTCAAAGTCGTAAACATCAGCGGCAGCTAAGGCTGTGTACTCTCCTAAACTATGACCCGCGACATAAGTTGGAATATAACCATTCTTGATTAGTTCATCGAATGCTATGTAGCTGGCGAGGTATATTGCTGGCTGTGCATTTTCTGTGAGCTTAAGA
Organism: Pseudothermotoga sp.; assembly: GCA_041640575.1. Classification (GTDB taxonomy): domain Bacteria; phylum Thermotogota; class Thermotogae; order Thermotogales; family DSM-5069; genus Pseudothermotoga. The sequence goes on from JBEPZZ010000017.1 coordinate 11,280, forward strand.
GTTTCTTCGTCCGAGTTCATTAACTGGTACATATCTATTCCTAGGACTTCTCTTGCCCTCTCAAAAAAGTGAAAAGCTCTTGGAAAAACAGCAAAATCTTTGCCCATCCCAGAATATTGTGAACCTTGTCCAGGAAAAATAAAAGCCTTCATCAATTCACCTCCCTACAAAGACTTGAAATAACAAATCTGAACTCTTCAACAACTTTTCTAATAACTTCCTTGACAGGTATTACTTCATCAATCAATCCAGCAGCTTGTCCAGCCATGAATGAACCTCTTTCTACATCACCATCGATTACCGCTCTTCGCAAGCTCCCAATCAAAATTTGCTCGGCTTCTTCCGGGCTATTCAGTTCGAGCTCGCAAATTGTCCTGGCGAAAGGTGTTCTTAAGACTCTTGCTGGATGTCCTAATTTTGATCCAGTTACTAAGGTATCTCGTATTGACGCAGATAAAATCCGCTTTTTGTAAATCTCATGAACCTCAGCTTCAACGGTTGCGAGAAACCTAGTTCCCATTTGAACGCCTTCTGCACCGAGTGCGAAAACAGCTGCCATTGCTCTACCATCGGCAATTCCACCAGCAGCAATAACTGGAATACTAACAGAACGACAAACTTTATTGACAAGTACAAGAGTTGTTACTTCACCTATGTGTCCACCCGACTCCATTCCCTCGGCTACAATAGCGTCCGCTCCTGACCTTTCAACCATTTTTGCAAGTGAATCTGAAGAAACCACAGGTATCACCTTAATTCCATTTTCTTTAAGCGCTGGGATATATTTACTCGGGTTTCCTGCTCCAAAGGTAACAACAGGTACTTTTTCTTTGATAACGGTTTTTATCAGATCTTCTGCGTGTGGAGAGATCAAGATTACGTTGACCCCGAAAGGCTTATTTGTGAGGCTTCTTATGTGATCTATTGCTTGTTTAAGCTGATCTTTATTCATCGATCCAGAACCAATTATCCCCAGTCCTCCCGCTTCTGATACAGCAGCAGCTAATCTCGGTGTTCCGGCCCATGCCATGCCCCCCATTAATATGGGGTATTCAATGTTAAGCAACTCAGTTACTCTTGTTTTCATTGCTTTTTCACTCCTAACATTAAAGTTGCCGTGGCCACGATCTTTCCATTCACAGTTGCTTCCCCATCAACGATGTGAACTCCAAGTTTTGTTTCTTTCAACCTTACCTCGTATCGAATCACATCTCCAGGTCTCACTTCCGATTTGAATCTTGCCTTTTCAATGCCTAGGAACAAAGGAACGACTTTCATACCAGCTTCTAGCAACATCAATCCAGCGGCTTGAGCCAGACCTTCAATGATTAGAACACCAGGGTAAATGGGATATTCTGGAAAATGACCAAGAAAAAATAGCTCGTTGGCGGATACATTCTTTATGGCAACTATGCTATTCTGAGTTTTTTCGATCACACGATCCACTAACAGAAGTGGAAACCTATGTGGAAGTATAGACATGATCTCATTTACGTTCAACCTCGATACCTCCCAATCACCAAGGATACGTTGTGCCCACCAAAACCAAAAGAATTCTTCACGAAATTCTCAATTTCACATGTAACATTTTCTTTTCCAACAACATTTACTCTAACTTCTGGGTCTTTGTTATCAAGATTCGGCATCCCATGGACAAAGCCATTTTGCATTTCAAGTACACCAACAATTGTCTCAGCAACCGCCGCTGCTCCTAGTAGGTGCCCCATCAAAGTTTTTGAACTATTTATGAGAACTTTGTCACCAAAAACCCTTTCTATGGCTTTTGCCTCAGCAACATCTCCTGCCGGTGTGCTTGTTGCGTGGCAACTCACATACTGAATATCCTCTGGAGACAGTTGCGCATTCTTCAGTGCCAATCTTATTGCTTTTTCAGCGCCTTCACCATTTGGATCCGGAGCACTCATATGGTAAGCATCACTATTCATGCCGAAACCCTTGACTTCAGCAATTATGTTTGCTCCTCTGCTCTTTGCTACTTCTTCTGCTTCTAGAATTAGAATCCCAGCTCCTTCACCCATGACAAATCCATCCCTATCAATATCAAAGGGCCTAGAAGCCTTCGTAGGTTCATCGTTTCTCGTGGAAAGTGCTTTCATACTCGCAAACCCAGCTATCGGCAATGGCGCTATTGTTGCCTCAGAACCTCCTGCTATTGCAACATCCGCATAGCCATGTTTAATCAGAAGAGCCCCAAGTGCTATTGCATGACCAGATGCTGCACAAGCACTTACAGGAGCAAAATTGATTCCTTTGACTCCGTTTTCAATTGATATGATGCCAGAAGCCATGTTAATCAAAAGCATAGGGATAAGAAATGGGCTAACTTTTGAGGAGCCAAACTGAATAAATTTGTTATTCTCGGTGTCCAGTGTTATGAAACCACCCATACCTGATGCAACTAGAACAGCTGTTCTTTCGGAGTACTCATTAAGGTTTATTCGAGACTCCTCTAGGGCTTCCTTTGCCGCGATCAGTGCTAAGTGCACGAAGCGATCAGTTCTTCGAACAAGCTTTTTGTCAATAAAATCTTCTGGGTTTAAGTTTTTGATTTCCGCCGCAATTCGAACTGGAAGGTTTGAGGCATCAAAAGAAGTGATGGGACCAATTTCAATTCTGAGCTTTCTAATTGCTTCCAGCACTGCCAACTTTCCTACACCTATAGGGCAGGCTATTCCCATACCAGTTATGACAACTTTTCTCATGAATCAACCTCCTGTTGCCTCATTATATGAACTGGTAGGAGAAAGAGCAAATACACATTTTAATATGTAAGAAACTTAAGTAAGTTTTTTTAATCCAAGATGATGAAAAAGGCAATAAAAGTTACTAAACGTGGTTTAGCAGGAAAGTATTATAATCGGTTAAAAATACAAGAGTAGCATCTTTAAATGGAACAATTGAATTACGCGGAAACTTCGTATAGAGCTGCAAAACACTTTCATTTCCTGTTATTCAAAGATTTACCATGAACTCGCGTAAATGAAAAGCAAAATTTCTGTCACAATTCGTACACGTCGATTTCTTTTTTTGCTGGATCTAAAAAAACTACAGTTGCCTTATCGCTCAAATATCCGCTGGCGTCACCTGGGTTTATCAACAAAGTTTTCGTGGACCTTCGAACATCCATTTTGTGGGTATGACCATAAAAAATGAAGTCGTAAGCATTGGCTTCAAGCAAAGCATCAAGTGCTACTGGTTCGTGCATTAGCAAAATTTTATACCCATCAATAATTATTTCTGCTGGTCCCTTTCTGATTCTTCCAGACGACCTTTGTGTCAACAGCAATATCTCACCATCGTTGTTCCCAAAAACTCCATGAAAGTCAACATCACTTATCATGAGATCTTTCAGGGCAAAAGGTGAAACAATATCACCACAATGAAAAATGTGAGTCGCACCACGCTTTTTAGCCTCAGAAACTATCTTTCTGATGTTTGGTAGATTGTCATGAGTATCTGATACTATAACCCACATGAAATCACCCTCTCTAAAGAATACAGTTATTTTGATGGAATCTCAAGGCATGTTGCGCAAAGATGGGATTGTGAAATCAGCAGCTGCATGCTCATATTGATCTTATCACAAGAATGATAAACTTTTGTTGTAGTAAGTCAGGAAAGGAGGGTTAACGAATGGGTATTTTATTAAAAGGAGCAACAATATTTCCTGTGACCTCAAAACCATTTGAAGGAGACGTTCTCATTGAAGCCGGTAAGATTTCCAAAATTGGCAAGAACCTAAAGAAAACGAAAGGAACCGAGATTTTGGATTTGTCTGGAAAATTTCTCTTTCCAGGTTTTATCGATGCTCACAGTCACATTGGGCTTTACCCCGACGGTTTAGGCTCTACTGAAAGCGAAGGCAATGAGACAACAGATCCCATAACAGCTCATCTTCAGGCGTTTGATGCTTTCTATCCTGAAGACAAAGCAATCGAAAAAGCTCTCGCTGGTGGGGTTACTACAGCATACGTTGTTATGGGAAGTGCAAATCCCGTTGGAGGGCAAGGATTCGTAGCAAAATTTCGAGGGAAAACGAGTGCCGACATGTGTCTTGTGAATCCTTTGGGGGTCAAGATGGCCCTAGGTGAAAATCCAAAAAGAGTCTACTCTGAGAAAAAAGTAACCCCAACAACGAGAATGGGAACCGCAGCTGTGATAAGGACATTCTTACTCAAGTCAAAAGACTACGCCAAAAAGAAAGAGTCAACGTTGTGAGATGGGAAGGATTTCACGGATACTGATCCAAAATACGAAATTGGTGACAGACTGCTCAAAAGAGAATTAACAGCACGAATACATGCGCATAGGGCTGACGACATCTTAACCGCCATACGAATATCTGAAGAATTCAACCTTAAGATAGTGATTGAACACGGTACAGAAGCTTATAAGATAGCAGATCTAATAGCTGCCAAAGGAATTCCTGTAGTGGCGGGACCTCTTTTAACTTTTGCGTCAAAACTTGAACTAAGAGATATGACTATGCATTCCTTGAAAATTCTCGTGGAAAAGGGCGTGTTAACAGCTTTAATGTGTGACCATCCTGTTATTCCTTTGGAGTTTGCATCTGTTCAAGCCGCTGCGGCCATGCGTTACGGGTTGAACGAAGAAGAATTGATAAAAATGTTGACAATAAATCCCGCCAAAATTCTCGGGCTTGAGGAAAGATTGGGCTCTATCGAAGTCAATAAGGACGCAGATTTAGTGGTTTGGTCCGGCCATCCGTTCGATATGAAATCAGTGGTTGAAAAGGTATTCATAGATGGAAAACTCGTCTATTCCAGATGATTCACCAGAAAAAAGAGGGGCAAGCTTTTCAAGCTTGCCCTCTCACCAAGGCTTGTATTCTCCCCTTAGAAATTTATCTATCCAGTACGCAGCTTTCTTACCTGCTCCCATAGCTTCTATCACTGTTGCGGCACCCGTTACTATATCACCACCTGCGAAGACTTTTCTCACACTCGTAGCACCTGTTTGCCCATCGGCAACAACGTAACCATATTTGTTCAGTTTTAAATCCCTGAACTGACTCAGCAGGAATCTATTTGCTTCTGTTCCAATGGCTTCTATCACCATATCAGCTTCAATCACGAAACGACTGTCTTCTATAGGTATTGGACGACGCCGACCAGATTCATCAGGTTCACCAAGTTCCATTGAGATACACTCAACACCGGTTAAATTACCCTTCTCATCGCCTAGGTATTTTAGTGGCTGAGTTAGCCACCTAAACTTGATGCCCTCTTCAACAGCATGAATATATTCTTCACGCCTTGCCGGCATTTCTTGCTCTGTTCGTCTATATAAAACTGTCACTTGTTTAGCACCAAGTCTTAAAGCGCTTCTTGCTGCATCAAGAGCAACATTACCTCCGCCGACTACTATTACATTCTTGCCCTTTTTGACTGGTGTGTCGTATTTTGGAAAAAGATACGCTTTCATCAGATTTATCCTGGTCAAAAATTCGTTGGCTGAATAAACCCCGTTCAAGTTAGTTCCCGGTACATTCAAAAACTTCGGTGTACCTGCGCCAACGCCTATAAATACCGCTTCGAAATTTCTAAGAATTTCCTCAACTTCTATTGATTTCCCAACTGGTGCATTTAACTGTATTTTCACCGATAGAGACTCAACATATTTTACTTCTCTGTCAACAATAGACTTTGGCAATCGGAACTCTGGGATTCCGTAAACCAACACACCACCAGCTTTGTGAAGAGTTTCAAATATAGTAACGTCGTATCCCATTTTTGCTAGATCGGCAGC
>JBEPZZ010000017.1:17079-33617 GCA_041640575.1 Pseudothermotoga sp.
GCGACCTTCTGGCCTCGCCTTGGCAAAATTTCTCTCTGATTTGTGATTGGATTTTCGGCTTCCCAGTCCGCCACAAATCTTTCCAAACGTCCAATCGCAACTGGTTCTGAGCCAGGAATTTTTCCAACTACGCATTCTGCCTCGCATTGTGTTTCTTGCGGGCAGACTCTACCACAAATCGCCGGCAAATTGTTTTGTTTTTTCAGAATTCTCGCAGCATCGTCAAATCTTCCCTCTTTTACTTTTGCAATGAACCCCGGAATATCTATTCCAACTGGGCAACCTTTCACACACGGATGAGTTGGACATTGAAGGCATCTCTTGGCCTCGGTCATTGCTTCCTCATCTGTGTAACCAAGAGAAACTTCGCTGAAACAAGAAATTCTATCTTGCACTTCTAGTTCTCGCATCTTAGTTTTTTTCGGGAAAGGTTTCACAGCCATGAGAGATCACCTGCCGTCTTCTTGAATTCCTCGAGCGCTATTTCTTCTTCGTTGCGATATTGTTGCATTCTTTTCAGCAATTCATCCCATTCTACTTTTGTTCCGTCAAATTCCGGACCATCGACGCATGCAAATTTAATCTTGCCATCTACCGTTACTCTGCATGCGCCACACATTCCCGTTCCGTCAACCATAATGGGGTTCAAAGATACTATGATTTTCAATCCAGTTTCCATTGCTTTCAAGCTACAAAATTTCATCATAATTGTGGGCCCCACAGCCCAAGCAATACCGGGTCTGTGTTTCTGCACCACTATTTCCATGCCATCTGTTACAACACCTTTTATTCCCCAAGATCCATCATCAGTCGTAATCAGAATATCATCAGCATATGCAGCAATCTCATCCTTGAGTATGACTTGTTCCTTTGTTCTTCCTCCCAATACAGCAAAAACTTTGTTACCCTTGCTTTTCAAAGCCTTTGCAATCGGAAGCAGTGTAGCTATTCCAACACCGCCTCCAACGAGCAGAACACTTCCGTAATAATCAATTTCGGTAGGCTTTCCAAGTGGCCCAACAACGTCGCATAGTATATCGCGTTCTTTCCTTAAAGCAAGTTCCGCAGTGCTTTTTCCAACAACTTTCATAACTATTCGAATGTGACTGCCATAACTATCTGCAATAGTCAAAGGAATGCGTTCTCCTTTTTCTGTAACTCTAACAATAATGAACTGGCCCGGTTGGGCTCTTTTTGCTATTTCTCCATTTTCAATAACAAAATCATAGACACCAGGAGCGAGTTTAACTTTTTTCACGATCTCATTGAGCAACTCTTTTCACCTCCACACTTATTAAATCATTCCCTGCGTTAAAACGATAAAAATTGGTCATTTCAATCTTGCCTTATTTCATTAAAAATTATTTTCGCCTTTCAGCACTTTTGGAAGATTATTTATCATCTTTTTACTCAGTCCTTTTTTTTGCAACATCCTTCAAAATGATTCTAAAGTTGAACTATCATAAACATCTTTGTTTCGAGACGTTTCCATCGATTTCACTTTTATTTAACGGTAACAATATAGCATCTTTTTGGACAGCAACCCCCCTATCCCCCCTTGGATGGAACCAAGCTGCCCGAGGAGCTGCTTATGCAGCTCCTTATTTCATTTTGGGATATAGAGTGTGAAATCCGTTTCGATGTTGTTTACCCTCGAATCGCGCCAGGTTACAACTTTTGTCGGATGTTGCTTTGTTCCGACACCGTATACAAGAAAAACAACCATTCCCGGTTTCCCTATGACTATCGAACAATCACGAGGTATAATGACTGAATACTGTGTTTTGATAGATGGTTCTTTAAAATAGTAGAATTTGTACGGTGCCAGCCCGGGCTTCAGCTCCCGTGAAAAATAAATTGTCTGACCCTTTTGAAAGGTAACCCAAACGTTATCTTGACCCATTACAAACAATTGGATGTACCCAGTTGTGGGGTCATCGTAAATAGATTCAATTATTCTCTCAAGGTCTACACTTGTATTTGACAAAAAATTCGCTGATGCGATGAATTTTTCGAATACACCACCCTGACCATAGAGGCTTTCCAATTTTGACACTTTGTCCTCGAGAGCTTTTAACTTGTTTTCCAAATTTCTGATTCCGAGTTTGTATTCTTCCTTGACTTTATCATAGTAGATCAGCGAAAATAGAGAAACTATAGAGCCTGCTATTAACCAAAAGAAGAACAATAAAACCAAAAAGGTGGTCAGTAGTTCTCTTTTCTTCTTTGTTGGCACTTTTTCACCTCCATCTCAACACCACTCTTGCCAACTGCGTAGGACTTCATTACCAAACCAAGTTGTATACAAAATGATAAAGTGGAAGATCCGCCATAACTTATAAAGGGCAGAGGGATACCAGTCACCGGTACAAGGCCCATTGTCATACCAATGTTAATAAAAACATGTATGACAAAATTAAACAATACTCCAACACCAACAAGGGCCCAGAATTCATCTTTAGATAATCTTATAATATGCAAAATTCTCAAGCTCATGAGCATGTACAAAATTATACACAACGAAGCCCCAACAAAACCGAATTGTTCACCAATGGCAGAAAATACAAAGTCTGTGTGGTTTTTTGGTACATACTTCCATCTGGTACCAGGAGCCTTCAGATAACCTCGACCGAGAATCCCACCTGAACCTATCACATGTATAGACTGAAGAACATTGTATGCTGCAGATTGTTTATGGCCTTGCGGATTTAGGAATGATAGGATCCTTTCTCTCTGATATGTCTTCAAACCAAAAAAGTATACGAATATTGCTATAGCTACAATAATGAGAATAACTACAAAAACGGACCTAACTGAATGCTTTGAAAAGATGAGCATCGTAAACCATATTGACACTAAGAGAACAGCAGTCCCCAAATCTGGTTCCACAGCAACTAAAACAGCAAAAAGTCCAACCGCAGCAGCTAATATGAACAATTTTGCTTTTGACCTAGCGAGAAGTAAATATGCTGAAAGAAGAATAAGAGCAACTTTCGCAAGTTCCGACGGTTGAAAATAACCAATTCCTAAGGAAAACCATCGACGTGCCCCACCTGAAATCGTTCCAAAGATCAGAACAGCAACAAGTAAAACTAGAACAGAACCATATAAAGGCCAGATGAACCTTCGTATATCTCTCTCTCTGATCAAAACTGTGAGAAATAGTACCATTAAGCCTACAATATCCCATATAACTTGCTTTTTTACATAACTCATCCCATAGTCTGACGTCGTACTGTAAAGTGCTATAAGTCCAAGAATCATTATTACAGCAGTAAGTAATGGTACTACAAAGTCAATGCGTTTGTTTTCCCATGGCATCTTTGACTTTCTCCTTCATCTTGCAGAAAGAACAAATCTCATAAGGTGTTGGATACCCACAGATTTTGCAATTTCTGAGTTTTGGAGCCTGATCCACAATTAAGAGACTCACTTCCTGTAATCCATTATAGAAACGAAGTTTCGTACCAGGATGCCTAAGTTCTATTTCATTAAGCGCATGTTTGTAGTGTAGGGAACTTGCTTGCTTAGAGTATTGACAGATCTCATCTGAGAAAGGTAATTTTTTTGTTAAGGCATAAACAAAAGTTTCTTTTTCAGTCAATAATACAAGCGGTTTCACCTTGCGGGAAAAACCTTTCTCAGTTGCTGGCAACACAGGTTTTTCTCTGCTCAAGTATTCCAGGTTCCAATTTAGCAGGTTCCCAAGAAGAAAGCTCACCTCATCGTCTAAGTTATGCCCCGTGACAAGCACAGTGAAACCGTTTTCCACAGCAATCTTGTTCATTATGTATCTTCTGACAGTTCCACAAACAGAGCATACCGGTTTCCTTACGATTCTTGCGGCCACAGGTACCGTAAAACCTTCCAGAAAGTCCCTACTATCGACAGTAATGATTTTACTGCCAATCATGCTTGCAAAATCCTTCAATTTTGTCACATCAGTCTTCACTGTCCCCATATCTATATGTAAAGCCGTTACATCGTATCCAAGCCTTGTAAGCACATACCATGCTGCCATGCTGTCCTTACCACCAGAAACAGCAACAAGCAACTTGTCCTTTCTTTCAAACATCGAATATTTTCTTATGGTAATTTCAACACGGTTCTCAAAATACTGATGAAAATGTTCCATGCAGTAAGCCGTATTATGATGCTTGAGATCGATGATCGCCAAATTTTCACATTTTCTGCACTTCACACTTGATCACCTTAAATCTTATTTTATCATCAGAAGATGGCAAAATTCTTGAGACCAAAAAGTCAGAATGATTTTAGATTTCGTTGTAAAATTATCTTGTCGATACTTGAAACCGAGGGTGATGAAATTGCTAATTAACATAATTGGCACGAGTAAGGTTGCACTCTCACTAACAAAGATACTGCTGAAGCATTCATATGAAGTTGGTTATGTGGTTTCAAGATCACGTGAAAGAGCTGTAATTTATTGTCAAAAACTCGGACAAGGTACACCGGTAGAGTACCATCAAAACTTTTTGCTAAGTGGGATAACATTTTTTGGTGTCCCTGACGATGTTCTCGATGAAATATACAAGACAATAAAAGATAAGATTGCTGATGGAACTCTGATACATTTCAGTGGTTTTAAGGCTTCTGAGGTTTTCTACGACGCTGACGAGCGAAATATAGGACGTGCTGTGCTCCATCCGAACCTTTCCTTTGCTGATCCTTCCGCAGTGGAAGCATACATAGATAAATGCTGCTTTGGAATCGAAGGAAATCCTAAAGGAATTGTACTGGCAGAAGAAATTGCTAGAACAATATCTAACTGTTATATCAAAATTCCACCGAATTGTAAACCAGCTTATCATTTGGCAGCAGTCATTGCCTCTAATTTTGTAGTTGGACTTGCATACTTGTCGGAAATAATTTATGAGAAGTACAAAATAGAGGGGTTTGAGAAGATAATACCAGCATTGATGCTCAATACCGTGACAAACATTTCGAAGCTTGGTGTGAAAAAATCCCTAACAGGCCCGGTAGCAAGAGGAGATTGGAAGGTAGTTGAAGCAGAAAAAGAGATATTCACAAGGACCTTTCCAGATTTTGCCAATCTTTATGATGCTATGGTGAATGTGCTTAAAAATTTGAGGGGGAGGAGTGAAAGTGCTGAACATACAAAGATTAATTGCAATGAAAGGTAAAGAACCAATAGTTATGATAACTGCTTATGACGCACCGTTTGCAAGAATTGCCCATGAGGCTGGTGTTCATGTCATTTTAGTTGGTGATTCAGTCGCTAACAATGTTTTAGGCTATAAAGACACGTTGCCTGTAACTATGGAAGATATGATAAGACACGTGCAAGCCGTGAGACGTGGCGCACCAGAAGCCTTTGTGGTGGCCGATATGCCCTTTTTGTCCTATCAGTGCTCTGAGGATGAAGCTGTTTCGAATGCTGGAAGATTTCTGAAGGAAGCCGGTGCAAATGCTGTGAAAATTGAAGGAGGATCATTCTTTGCTCCTCTTATCAAAAGATTAGTCAGCTCCGGTATACCAGTTATGGGGCATCTGGGGCTAACACCGCAATCTATCAATATCTTTGGAGGATACAGGATTCAAGGAAAAGATGAAACAAGTGCACAAGTTTTGATCGATGAAGCAAAAGCAATAGAGAATGCCGGAGTTTTTGCAATTGTTTTGGAAATGGTTGTGGAAGAAACAGCCAAAGATATCACGGAGACTGTTAGTGTGCCAACGATAGGGATTGGGTCCGGGCGTTTTTGCGATGGCCAAGTTCTTGTCCTACATGATGTTTTAGGATTGAATCCGGATTTCCTTCCAAAATTTGCAAAACGCTATACAAATCTTTACGATCTGGCTCTTAACGCAGTGAAAGATTACGTTAGGGAAGTAAAATCAGGTGTATTTCCTTCAGAAGCAAACGTTTTCAAGAGGGGTTGAAATATGCGAAAAATTCTTCACACATCTGATTGGCATCTTGGAATAGAATCTTGGGTGGGTTCAAAGTCTGCTGACAGGACTGAGGAACTGAGAGCTGCACTGGAGTTTCTTTTCGAACAAGCAAGAAAAGAAAAAGTTGATTTAATATTGGTAACAGGGGATGTCCTCCACAACAGAATAAATCCTAGATTTGAGGCATTGAACCTTCTAGCAAATGTTTTATCAGATTTTGCTTCTATAGCTCCAACAGTGTTAGTTATTGGAAACCATGATTGGCAAGGCTTGAGAGCTTGGAAAAATCTGAAAGTAGCAAATCTTTTCATTATTGATGAACTTGTTGTTGAGCCAATTCAAATAGGTGACTTTAACCTTTTTGCGATTCCTCATATGGATGTTCAAAGGCTTCTGGAATACAAGGACAACTTAGCTAGAGCCCAGGATATTTTGGATTGGGCTTTCGAAGAGATTAGGCAAAAGATCGAACCAAGCAAGCTGAATATACTGGCTGCCCATCTTATGGTAGAAGGCAGTGTTGAATCCGAAAAAGAAAACCATATTGAAGCTCAAATTAAAATCGAGATGCTCCCAAGTAGTCTTGATTACGTAGCACTCGGGCATATACACCATCAAAGCCACTTATTCGAAGGTCCAACAGTTTATTATTCTGGCTCACCAATTATGTTTGATTTCGGTGAAGAAAAAGAGACGAAAGGAGCTTTGCTTGTCGAATTCGACGGTCCACGCAAGACTGTTAGCAGGCTAATAACTCCTTACCAACGACTTAAAACTTTTCATCTAAAGGACTATTCTGGAAAGACCATCGATCAACTTTCGGTTGAATTAAAGAATTTCAATGGGTATGTGAGGCTTGTATTCGATTCTCCAGAATCAAACGAGGTCAGAAAGTACTTTATGGAAAACTTTGAATGTGTAAGAAAAATTGTTTTCAAAAATGAATTTGATTCAAAACAGACAAATTTTGAGATTAAGAAACTAAACCTGATCGAAATGTACAGGGAGTTCATAAAAGGACGTTTTGAAGGTTTCGAAGCAAAGATGGTATCTGTTGTCGAGGACATTATGAAAGAGGTGCAACAACTTTGAGGCCTGTGAACATAGAGATAGAGAATTTTATTGGTATTAGGTCTGCAAAAGTTGAATTTCGGCAAGGTGTTTTCCTGATAGTTGGTCAAAACGGGGCTGGAAAGTCTTCGTTGTTGGAAGCAATAGTTTTCGCGCTTTACGGAACTGGTATCCGTTATGGAAAACAGAGCCCAAAAAATTACGTTCGAAGCGGGAGTGACTCATGTGAAGTAAAATTCACCTTTTTGAAAAATGGAAAGAGATATCAAATCGTAAGAAGAATAAGTGAGGCAAACGGCAAATTCGTTCATCAGGCTGCGCTGCTTGAAAATGGCAAAATACTGATCACACAGCGAAGTAGCGTTGATGCTTCTATCCAGGAAATCATAGGAGCATCATATGACAGTTTTATAAGGACTTTCTTATTACCTCAGGGAATGGCAACAGAATTGTTGACCGCTAGCTGGTCAAGGATAGAGGAAGTAGTTTTTGACACAATCTTTCCGAGAAAAGTGATCAAAACCATTCAAGATAGGATAAGTGAAAGATTTCAAGAGGTGAAGACCAAGCACGAAGTAAGACAATCGGAGTTGTTTATGATTCTGAAGCAACTGGAAGAGCTCAAAAGCAAGGCGACGTCTGAAAAAGTATTTCGACTTGAGCAAGGAATCAGAGAAATCGACGAAAGATTGTCAGCACTTGAACTGGAATATGAAACAGTTAAGAAATGTAAAGAACTATGGTCAGAACTAGAAAAGTTGGATAAGGAAATAACCGAACTTCAGAGGCGCAGAACAGAACTAGAACAACGAGTGGAAATGGAACGAAAAATTTCTTCAGCTAAACATTTAGAACCCTTATACATAAGATACAAGAACCTTTTAGATGTAACTGAGCAAAGCATACAGCAAAAAGTTAAAATTCAAGACAAAATGAACAGGTTGGCAGCCAAGCTTGGTCAGACACTAATGCAGATTGAAGAGAAGTCAAAGCACATTGAAGAGCTGGGAAGAAAATATGAGAACTTGCGCAAAAAGTTGGATGAGCTCCGTATGATTCGACAGGCTTCGGAACCAATGGTTCAAAGATTAGTACTACTAGAGTCTGAATGCCAAAAACTAAGAGAACATTTGAATGAACTAAGCACAAGAAACCTGAGGATCATAGAACAAATCAAAGAAAGAGAAAACGAGATTAACAAAGCTAAAGAAACTCTCGATTCTGTAGTAAAAGAGATTAACTCAATGAGTAACATCGCAATTGCCAAAATGGCATCCTTGATAGCACAAACTCTTTCCGAAGGTGATCGATGCCCAGTGTGTGGTAACGAGTACAGACAACAACCAATTCTGGCTGGGGAAGTGGAACTTGGTGCTTACGAGAGCAAAATGAAACAGATCGATTCTCTGAAAAGCAAAATAATCAACCTTGAGTCGCAAGTTCAGTCTTTGAAAGTACAACAAGTTGATATCATGAGTGACATTCAAAGATTCACCAAAGAACTTGAGCAAAAGGAAAATAATTTGATATCTCTTAAAATCGAACTCGAAAGAATTGGCTACTATCCTCAGCTAGCCCAAGATATTGACAAATTTTTGAAGGAACAAGAACCTATCTTAAATGAAAAAGCAGTTTTTGAAAGACAGTTGTCAGCATTGCTAGAGTCAAAAAAAACCTCTGAAGATGCAATAACAGAGCTTAAGGATGAACTAAAAATGATTGAGGAAAAACTGATCTTGCTTCAAAGTCGTGTTAAAGAGAGTGAAGAATTGTGGCATGAATCGCTCAAGCAATCTGGGTTAACTCCAGACGAATTCGAGAGATTGAGGGAAATGACAATTGAGAATGTGTCAGACGAGTTGAAAGAAATCCAGATCAGGCTGGAAGACTGCAGGCACAAAAGAGAAATGTTGATAAATCAGCTAACCTTGGGTAAGGAAGAATCTTCCGAGAAAACCATAGAATTAAGTGAAAAAATAAAGCAACTGCGCAAACAGAGAGATTCAATGATTAACCAGAGAGCTATCATTCAACACATGCTAAACCAGATTGAAGAGCTTGAACAGAACAAAGCCAGAACTGAGGCAGAGTTCCAGGAAATTCACGAAAAATACGAGGTCTACAGTTTAGTGAAATCCACTTTTGAGGCGAGGGAATTCCAGGCCTATATTGCAAAAATTGCCTTGGAACATATACTTGTTCTTGCCAATCAACATTTGAGCTTAATCACAGAAGGAAGATTTCAACTTAGCGTAGGTTCGGATGGCTTTGTTATACATGATTTTGGCCTAAAACGTGATGCTGATGGTTTGTCAGGCGGTGAGAAAACTATAGTCTCATTAGCTCTTGCCATAGCGATAGCTGAAACAACAATAGGAGAAATGGAAGCGTTTTTTGTTGATGAAGGCTTTTCAGCTTTAGATTCAGAAAATAAATCAAAAATGGCGTCTGTTCTGAAGGCAATGGAAAGGCTAAACAAAGTTATAGGTTTTGTAACACATGATCCTGAGTTTGCTGAATACTTTTCGTCAAAACTTGTTGTTGAAAAGGGTGGTGTCGTTAGATGGATGTAGAAAAATACAGGACCCTCATAGACAGAATTGTAACTGAGAAAGGTGTCGACGCTATACCAGCGTTACTGAATCTTTTGAGTGATGAGAGTGAAGAAGTAAAAGATATAGTTGTTGAAGCGATATACCGATTCGGCGATAGCGCAAGGCCAGTTTTGGTTGAGTGCTTCAGGGAAAGACTTCATCAAGATGAAAAAAATGATGTTGTAACACTCTATTTGGTTGATATACTTTCAGATTTAAATGAGCACAGCATTAAAAAAGATCTTTACA
Source organism: Pseudothermotoga sp. (assembly GCA_041640575.1). Lineage (GTDB taxonomy): Bacteria > Thermotogota > Thermotogae > Thermotogales > DSM-5069 > Pseudothermotoga. The sequence continues at coordinate 26,931 of JBEPZZ010000017.1, forward strand.
ATTTGCTCAAAAGATACAACGATGAAAGAGCGCACCTTATTATCTACGAAGCCCTAGCAAAACTTGGAGATGGTGACAAAGTGATAGATATTGTTGAATACTTCCTGATTGAAGATGAGTATCGTTTAGAGCTAGCTGAGCAAGCTATAATGGTTCTCGCAAACATACCAAACAAAAGGGCGCTTAACTGTCTTGTGAAAGCCTTCAGGATGGAGGAATTCCCATCTGCGATAAAGCAAGATATAGTAAATGCGTTATCAATAATTCTCATAAAGAATCCACAGCTTTGGGATGAGTTAATGCGCGTAGGAGACAACAAGTTAGTTGAAGAGATTAAAAAAATGCTTGGTTGATTTGTACTAACCCTTTATTGCTCCTTGAGTCAACCCTCTTTTGACGTATTTCTGTACCAATCCAAAGATAACTATATTGGGAATTACAGCTAGAGTGATACCTGCTGCCATAACATTCCATTGTATGCCAGTTTTGGATACGAATGAATAAAGTGCTACAGGCACTGGTCATTTTATGGTCACTGTGGATAAAAAGAACAGGGGTGAAAACTTCATTCCAGCTATTGACAAAGCAAAACGCGAAGATTGCACTGACACCTGGTAGTAGGACAGGTATAACAACCCTGAAAAGTGCGCCAATTTTTGTAAAACCATCAAGCCAGGCGGCTTCCTCGAGATCCGTTGGTATCGAGTTGAAAAAAGTCCGAGCCATTATAGTCCCAAAAGCGGCCCCATACCCGCTGTACACCAACAAAACCCTCGTTAAAGTATTTGTGAGCCTTAGCTTCGAAAGCATTGTGAATAATGGAATCACCAAGACGTAGAAAGGTATCATTTGAACGAAAAATAAGATAATCATCCTCAAACGTTTGTCTTTAAAGGTAAATCTAGAAAGTACATAGCCACTCAACAAGGACGTTGTTGTTGCTACTGGGGCCGAAAGCAATGAAACAAGCAAACTATTTTTGAAGTAGATTTGAAATTTAGCAAAGCTAAAAAGGTATCTATAATCGTCAAGCAAAATTTTGGATGGTATATATTTCACAAGGGAAAGTATAAACTTCAGTTGCCTCTTTGATCAATATGGAAACTATTCAAAAAAGCGAGAAAACTGCAAAGATAAAGTAGAAACTCAAACCGATCATTCTAAGTATTTGAACTATCGTCATTTTATGTTTTTTCAGCATCATTCACCCCTACCAAAAGGAATCAGATAGAACAGTGTGAACGCAAGAAGTATCAAAGTTATAATCACACCGAGTGCAGCAGCTCTCCCAAAATTATTCTGATAATACACTATATTAAGCATGTAGACTGAGAGCGTTGTTGTGACTCCCGCAGGACCACCGCATATCATCCCATATATAACGTCTGGAAAATTCATAACCCAAATTATCCTGAGTAAAACAGTGCTTACTATGGTCGGTTTCAAAGAAGGCATCTTTATCCCTCAGAACTCCGACCACAATCCAGCGCCGTCAATCGCTGCCGCTTCGTACAGTTCCTTCGGAATCGATTGTAATGAAGCTAAGAGCATTATTGCAAAGAAGGGTATTCCATACCAAATGTTGAACAAAACAAATCAGAAAATCAAAGTTTGTCAACCATGTTGAAATTTTCTACTTGTTCTCCCACAAGAAAAAGTAGATCCTCTTTAAAGTAATCCGTCACTAGCTGAACAGCAGCTGGTAAACCATCGACAAATCCTGCAGGTACAGTTAAAGCTGGTAATCCAGAAAGATTGAAAGGAGCAGTGAAACGCGTCAGCCTTCTTGCCAGTGCAACAGCATTTTCTCCTTCAATTGGAGGTGCAACGATGGGAGTTGTTGGAAGAAGAATCAAATCGTAATCCCTGAAAAATTCCTTGAAAATGCTCTTTGCAATAGTCTGCTGCCTTCTCGCAAGTGCGTAATCAATGCCGCTTGTATTAAGACCCTGTAAGAGTCTTTCCCTGACATCGTCACCAAACAATTCTGGATTGTTCAAAAGTCTTTCTCTGTGAAAAGCAGCTGCTTCAACTTGTGTCATCAAACCATTAGCGGCGGCCAGGTCTTTTAACCAGTTCATTTCCTTTTCTTCAACCTTCATCCCAATTTTTTGGAGCGATTTAGCAACATCGTTTACGACAGCCAGAATCTTCTCGTCGGTTTTTTCAACATATTCTCCAACAACTCTTGCAACTTTCAATCCAGTAAGACTCTTTCTAACAAGCCTCGATACACCATCTACGCTGAAAGGATCATTTTTGTTTCTCTTAGAAACAACTTTAAACATCAAACGTGCATCTTTAACGTTCCTTGTAATAGGTCCAACATGATCTAAATGCCATGCCAAAGGGATTATTCCGCTGGTGCTTATTACCCCGTAAGTTGGTTTTAGACCAACAGTTCCACAAAGTGCCGCTGGTATTCTTATTGAACCGCCCGTGTCAGTTCCCAATGCTGCCAAAGCCATTTGGGTTGCTACTGCCACGGCTGACCCACCAGATGAGCCTCCCGAAATTCGCGATTTATCGTATGGATTTTTGCATGCGCCAAAATGAGGATTGTTATTTGTAACTCCAAGTGCAACTTCGTGAAGGTTTGTTTTGCCAATGATTATTGCGCCAGCTTTCTTAAGAAGTTTTATCACAAAGGCGTCCTGCTTTGCAACGCTGTCCTTGAAAAATAGGCTTCCGGCGGTTGTTTTTACGTTCTCAACATCGATCAAATCCTTCACAGCAATTGGTATGCCAAACAGTGGCTGTCTTTCGAAATTCACTTTCTTAAGGGCATTTTCCTTTTCTCTCGCATCTTCAAGAGCTTGTTCTTCCATGCAGGTTATGAAAGCATTAAAATCGTTATTTTTCCGTATATTCTCTAAGCACAAACTTGTTAATTCCACTATTCCTAGCTTGCGGCTTTTGATCTTTTCAATTGCTTCTATTATCGTCATGATTATCACTCGCAATCGAAATTATAGAAGCATTCTGTATGAATTTCCCACGAAACTTCTCTTCATGTAATAAAAGATGGCTGTCCAAGTCATGAAACTCAAATGCACCCGTTCCGAGTGCAAAATGAACGCTTTGATTTATTCCTAAGCTTGACTCGGACATGCAACCAATCATAAGTTTTAAATTCGCTGCTTTCGCAAGTTCAACTATAGCTAGCGCGTCATTTATGCCTGATTTCATCAGCTTTATATTAACGTAGTCAATTGCCTCATTTTTAACAAGTCTAAGCGCATCAAATCTAGTCTTGACAGCTTCATCTGCTGCAACAGGAAATGGAACGTTAAATCTGACGTACCGCAAACCTTTAATATCAGCCCAGAAAACCGGCTGCTCATAAACATCAATGTCAATACCCGATCTATATAACTGTTTTGCAAATTCGACTGCTTGTTTTGGAGTATAACCCATGTTTGCATCAATGATGTACCTTGCCCCCTTAGTAACTTTTGCGATCTCCTGTACCGCCTGGATATCCTTGGAAAGATTTTCGCCAACTTTTATTTTAATCACCCTAAATCCTTCTTTATAAATTTGCTCCGCGTCATTCACCATATTCTCGATTTCATCTATCCCCACAGTTTTGTCTGTTTCAATCTGCTCCTTTGCCCCTCCTAATAGGTGGCTAACACTCGTATTAAAAAGTTGAGAAAGACTGTCAAGTATGGCAAACTGAATCGCTGCTTTCAAACTTGGAAGCGCAAACAATCGATCTGTAGCATCGAAAACTTGACGATATCTTCGCACATCGGATCCAATGAGGATATCTTTGACATAACTATGCATCGCCATTAGTGTTTCAGCCTTTTCTCCATTAACTCTGAATGAAGGTGACGCTTCTCCATACCCGACGATTCCATTGTCAAGTTCTATTTCAACTTCAACATTAGTAGCAACAGTTGCTATGCTACCTGTTATATGAAAAGGTTTGCGATAGCAGTAGTTCCTTTGTATAAATCTGACATCCACAATTTTTGCCATATACAACACCTCACAATTCTGTGAAAGAAAGTATTTGAAGCTCGGATTCGTACTCAGGCTTTCCTTCCTCGTTTTCCACCTCGCCAACTTGGTTATCTGTTGGATCATCCCTGTAATACTTTGTTGGAGGCGTGAAATCTTTCATGAAATCATCATTCGCAACCATTCTAAATCCATCCAAATTAGCGAAGTAAAAATTCCTCAAATCCTCATTGTCTCTTCTTGCTCCACCAAAAGATGGATCTACTGGAAGCCAACCATATGGTTCTACATGAAATAAGGCCCAATCGTGGCAAGAAGCAAAGATCGGATTTGCATACCAGCCCGATTGCCATCTTGCTGGAATACCCACTATTCTGCAGAGAGTTATGAACAGAAGGGCTTGAAAACCACAATCACCCTTCAGATTCTCAGCAACATACTGAGAAATGTTCTCGTACACAGCGTAAGGTTTCACATAAGAATATCTAACATTTTTTGTAATCCAGTCATAAATAAGTTTCGCTTTCACAAGTGGGTTTTTCTCTCCCTGGATAATTTGTTGTGCAAGATATCTGAGATAAGGAGTGAAAACTATATGAGGTGGTTCCTCCTTCAAGAATTTTTGTAAATGAGGGGCTACTGTATCACTTGCTTTGTTCATATCAATCTCGTTAATCCATTCTTTTATCCGATACTCAAATTCAACCCAGTATTCATTTTCAATACCCTCAAAATAAATTGTTCGCTGTGGAACAGCATTTTCGGCAACGAAGTATTCATTTTTACTCGCTGATATCAATTTTACATCCAAGGTTTGAAAACCACACTTTGGAAAAGGAAGCCAAACTCTTAAATGATGGCTCCCCTCTTGCTTTACTTTGAGTTTTACGCTAGCCCTGATTTTGTATGTCTTTGGGTCATCTCCTTTCAGTAGTTTCCTTATGCGCTCATTTAGGATATTTTTTGCTTTGACTGTCTTTTCATCCTGTTTTAGTCTCTGCTTATATTCATCGCTGCTGAATCCAAGGTTCTGAACAAATCTTTTCTCGAACCGCTTTTCACCCTGTACGATGATATAATCCAGTTTGCCCTGAGCTGCCAATTTCAGAAATTCCTCATGCGAAAAGCCTTCCATCAAATCAGCTGCAATTCGAAATGCTTCCTCTTCAGTATACGGATATGACTTTAAAAGCCTTGAAATTCTCTCTTTCTCGTACTCCAGCCTTAATTTTTGAAGATTACCTATTCTTTCGTCCAGCAACCATTCGTCAATCAATTTTCGTGCAAGGAGAAAATCACCCGATGATACCGCATGAGTCACGTTTTCTGGCAATCCACATACTAAAAAATGCATTCTCTCACCTCAAGTACTATTCTATCAACTTTGTCTGAGGTTCTCTCTAAGAATCTGGATACTGCTTGGAATATCTTCTGAAAACCTGTTGAAGTCATTTATCTCCAGTATGACGTAACCATCAAATTTGTCGTTGACCAAGCGAAAAACTTCTGACCATGGAATGGCCCCCATTCTCAATGGAAGGTGAAGATCTCCCACGCCAAAAAGATATGCAAAGTAGTTTTTGTTAGCTATATCTTTCTCAAAGGACACACTTGGTTTGCCAAAATTATCGTGGATATGAAGCTCCACAGATTCACTTAACCCAAGCGAGAGTTGGCTCAAGAACAACCTTTCATTTCCTTTGCAATACAAAAAAAGGTGTCCTACATCTAAAACGAGCCCGACATTTTCAAAATCCACTCTCTTAAGCAATTCTAGGATCCATTCAATATTGTGATCAAGGTTTTCAATACCAAGAAAAATGTTGTCCTTACCCAATTCTTTAGCCAAAATTTTTAGTTGCTCACTTTCTCTTTCTACGGAGCCAAAGTTTAGATTTGATCCGCAATGATACACAACAACTTTTGCCTTTATTGCCTTGGCAAAGTTAACCACCGTCAAAGCAATACTCAAGTCTTCTGATCTCTCCAAAGCAAGATTCAGTGGATCTGGCATGTGAATTGTATAATATAGATCAAATCCTCTAAGAATTTCAAAAACCTTCCCGGACTTTTGGAAATCTGCTGTTCCATTGAAAATAAAACTCAAACCAGCGGGAGGTATCTCAGCCAGGGTGATGCCAATCGATTGTATGAAAGATAACTCCTCCTTCAATTTTTTCAGCGAACCTGAAAGCCTTACAGTATCAACGTTCAGTCCAATGTTTCTAATCACTTCCAATACCTCCAAAACTAGTTTATAACATAAAATCCAAAAAGCTTTAATCTTTAGAATACGCTTCGAAAACCCCATATCATAAATGATACTTGGTCGAATAAATATCGATTTTTCGATAGTTATGGCGTTTCAATGTTAATACCTTTCGATTTAAAATTTCGAAATGTTGACAACTAAATTTAGTTTAAGCTATAATTTGTCAAAAAACCACAACCACCTAATGAGTAAAATTGCGGCAGAAAATCTTAGTAAGCTAGTCGTAAGTATAAATCTGAGGGGGGATAAGCATGAAGAGGTTAATGGTGGCAGTATTCTTGGTCTGTACCGCGGCGTTCATAATGGGTATGAGCCTTGAGAATGGGATAATTGAGATCGGTAAGGTTTTTGTTCAAAACGGGATCACAGAAATACGCTTTTCCGTCTGGAGTTCCGGAGATCCAAACAGCGTCATTAGAGTACAAGGAATCGTGGAAGCAACCCGA